>DASUBC010000754.1:0-2559 GCA_035763465.1 Thermomicrobiales bacterium | reverse complement strand
GCCCGGCAGATGGAATACGATTGGCGTGGTGAGTGACGGGGAAGTACGAAGTACGCCTGGTCGAGCATGGTACTGACAGACTTGCACAAAGCCAATAGCAGCGTCCTTCGTACTTCGTAGTTCGTACTTCCTCACGGAGTGGCTGATGGCGCAGCGCTATTTCACGCTGGAGGAAGCGACCGCGCTCTTGCCGCGCTTGCGGACGGAGCTCGGGGCGCTCCGGGCGGAGAATGAGGAACTGGCGCGCTGCCGTACCCAGCTGGCTCGCCTGCGCGTCCTGCTGCGCTCGAACGGACATGCGGCCGAGGCGCTGTCGCTGGAGGCGCGCGCCGCCGACTTGCTGCAAACGATCGGCGCGCGCCTTGAGGCATTGCGGGCGCTGGGCATCGAACTGAAAGACCTCGAACACGGCCTGGTAGATTTTCCCTCCTGGCGCGAAGGCCGCGTGGTCTATCTCTGCTGGCGCCTTGACGAAGAGCACATCGGCTACTGGCACGAACTCGACGCGGGCTTTCAGGGCCGGCAGCCCCTCTGAAATGCGGCATGGCGGCGCTGGCAGGCATACGCGCGGCGGCAGACGAAAGTAGGCCCGCACGCGGGCCTACCTCCGCCTCTCATGTTCCTCTATCCGCCCTCAATCGGCGGCGCTGCCGAGCGTTGCGAGCGCCCGCCAGAGCCGCTCGGCGGTGATCGGCATCGCGGTCGGGCGCGCGCCGGTGGCGTCATGGATGGCGTTGGCGATTGCCGCCGCCACCGGGATGACCGGCGGCTCACCGACGCCGCGTGCGCCGAACGGGCCGTCCGGCGAGGGCACTTCCACCAGCCGCGTCTCGACCGCCGGCATCAGATCGGCGCGCGGCAGGGCGTAGTCCAGCAGCGTGCCGGTCACCATCTGGCCGCTCTCGTCATGCAGCAGCTGCTCGTAGAGGCCCCAGCCGATCCCCTGCGCCACCGCGCCGATAATCTGCCCCTCGACGGCGGCGGGATTGAGCGCCCGGCCAACGTCCTGCGTGGCGAAGTAGTCGAGCAGCGTCACCTCGCCGGTGTCGAGGTCAACGCGCACGCGGGCGACGTGGGCGGAGAAGCCGGGCGCGTTGGCCGTCTGCGCGCCGGTGCCGCGCCCGGCGATCGGCGCGTGGCGCGCGCCGAAGCCGCTGGTCTGACGGGCGAGCTGCTGGATGGTGACCTCGTAAGGCGACTCGGCCGGCATCCCCTTGACGCGCACCCGGTCGCCAGCGATCTCCAGGTCCTGCGGGGCCGCTTCCAGCAGGTTGGCGGCGAGCGCCAGGATTTGCTCGCGCGCGTCGGCAGCGGCGCGCTGGACCGCCTGGCCGACAGTGTAGACGATCTTGCTGCCGCCGCTGCCACCGGCGTACGGCGCGTTGCCACTATCCGCTCCGACGACGCGGACCAGCTCATAGTCCACGCCCAGCGTCTCGGCGGCGATCAGACGGAAGGTTGTGTAGGTGCCGCTGAGGTCAACCGCGCCGACCACAACGTTGATGATGCCCGACGGGTCCATCTGGCAGAGAGCGGCGGCCGGCTCCAGCCCGCCGCGCCAGCCGCCGACTCCGACGCCAATGCCTTCGCGCACCCGCCCGTTCACGGCGCCGTTGCGCATGGCGCGCGCGCGCCAGAGCGGGTGGTCGCGCACCTGCTCCAGACATTCCTTCAGGCCGATCAGCGGCCAGGGCTTGCCGTCCGGGCGCGGGTCGCCCTCGACCGGGACATTCCGCAGCCGGAGTTCGACCGGGTCGAGGCCGAGTTGTCCGGCCAGGTCATCGAGCACCGACTCAACGGCGAAGCTCGCCTGTGGGTTGCCGGGCGCGCGGTAGGCGCCCGGGCCGAGCCTGTTCGTCATCACCTCGTAGCCGCGGATGTCGAGGTTGGGGATGTGGTAGCAGCCGGCGAGGGCGAAAGCCGTGCCGCCCATCGGCGAGTTCGGGTACGCCCCGGTATCGAAGACCACCCGGCCCTCAAGCGCCGTTAGCCGGCCAGCGGCGGTCGCGCCGACGCGCACGGTAATGGTGGCGGCCGGGGTCGGGTTCGCGGTCAGCAGGTCTTCGGTGCGCGTGAAGGCGAGGCGCACCGGCCGGCGCACGGCCAGCGCCGCGCCGGCGGTCAGCGGCTCGATCAGGCCGAACTTACCGCCGAAGCCGCCGCCGACCGGCATCGGCACGACGCGAATCTGCGACTCGGCGAGGCCGAGTGTCTGCGCCACGACCTGGCGCGTGCGGAAGATGCCCTGTGTGCTCGCGTGGATCGTCACGCCGCCCATGCCATCGGGCACGGCCACGCAGGTCTGCGGCTCGATATAGCTCTGGTGAACCCAGGACGTCTGGAATGTACCAGCAGCCGTGGCCGTGGCCTGGGCGAAACCCTGAGCGATGTCGCCCATTGCGAGGTGCGTCCGGTTGCTGACATTCGGCGACAGCCGCTCCTGCGGTTCGGCGGCGGTGCTACCGCCACCGACGCCGTGCATCGCCGCCTCGGCGGCGTCCTCGGCCGCCTGGCTGAGGACGCGGACGAGTGGACTCTCCACCGCCATCGCCGCCTCTA
>DASUBC010000753.1:0-4768 GCA_035763465.1 Thermomicrobiales bacterium | reverse complement strand
ACCTCGGCTGGGTGGTGCCCGACCTGCTCGCGGCAGTGGCGGCCGCGCCCACGCTGTACGCCGACGTGGTCGCCCAGAGCGTGGTGCCGCTGTGGAGCGCGGGCCGCGTGACGCTGGCCGGGGACGCGGCCGGGTGCGTGTCGCTGCTGGCCGGGCAGGGGGCCTCGCTGGCGATGGCCGAGGCCTATGCCCTGGCGGCCGCGCTGGCCGAGGCCGCCACGGTGCCCGACGCGCTGGTGCGTTACGAGGCCCGCGTGCGGCCGACGGTGGACCGCACCCAGGCGGGCGGGCGGCGCCTGGCGCGCTGGTTTGTCCCGGCGACGCGTGGGGGGGTGGCGGCACGCGACCTCCTCACCCGGCTGAGCCTGCACCCGCTGCTCACGCCCCTGGCCCGCCGGCAGGTCGGCGGTGGCCGGGCCGCGCCCCTGTGAGTACGCCGGAGCCCAGGCGGACGAGCGCCGACGCCTGGTGCGACGCGAGGCGCTCAGCACGTCCCAGGTAAGGAGGTTGGCCATGAACGAGTCCCGGCCCGTGACCGCGGTGCCGCCTGTGGTATATCTGCCGGCAGGCGAGGACCGCTTTGGCGAGCGGCGCAGCCTCGGCATCAGCACGATCGCCTTCAAGGTGCTGCCGAGCGACGCGAGCGGCGTGCTCATCATCGAGAATACCTTCCACGCGCCGGGCGGACCAGCCCGCCACTTGCATTACGAGCAGGAGGAGTGGTTCTACGCCGCCGAGGGGGAATTCCTCCTGGAGGTCGGTAACGAGCGCTTCCAGTTGCGCTCGGGCGATGCGGTGCTGGCCCCGCGACGGGTGCCCCACGTGTGGGCATTTATTGGGGCGGGACGCGGGCGGATGCTCATCACCTTCACACCCCCCGGCCAGATGGAGGCGTTCTTCCGCGCCGTGACCAAAGCCAACGCGATGCCGCCGCAGGACCCGGCGCTCTGGAGGGCCCACGGCATGGAGCTGGTCGGCCCGCCGCTGCCGGTGGGCTAAGGCACACCCTGCCCGCAGCGCGCCCCCTACCAGGTCACCTACGTCGGCGTCGCGGTTACGCCCCGCTCAGCGCGGCCGGCCGCAGCGCGGCCCAGGCGACGAGGAGGAGCGCCAGGTTGATCAGCGTGGCGGCGGCGTACCAGGGGTGGAAATAGACCGCCACCGCCAGCAGTCCCAGCGCCGCACCCCCGAGCGCCAGCGCCGGCCAGCTCCCGTGCAGCACGGGCACACCGCAGAGCCCCAGCCCGGCAATCAGCAGCGCGAGGCCGGCGACCAGCCACAGCAGGTCGCCGGCCACCCCGACGCCGGACCCCAGGTGCAGCCCGTCCAGCAGCCAGGAGCAGCCGAGGGGCGTGGGCCACCAGCCAAGCCACGCCGCGTTCGGTAGGCCCGAACCGTCCGGTTGGGTGGCCGCCAATCCGAGCATCACGGTCGCCGTGCGTGACCGCTCCGACGCCTACGCTGCCGCCGCCAGGCCCGGGCGTGTGGGTCCATCACCGACGATGACGAGCGGCAGGGCGGGGCGCGCCCGCGCCACGGTGACCAGCGCCCTCTGGTTCTTCTCGGGCGAGAGCCGGCCGACGGACAGCACGATCGGCGTCGCCAGGTCGGCGGTGGGGCCCAGGACCTGCGCGCCAGGCGGCATCGCGGTAGCGCGGATGAAACTGCTCGGCGACGCCGCCGCGTGGGCAGAGCGCCAGGGCGCAGAAGCCCTGCGCCGCCAGGTAGCGCTGCACTGTCGGGGTCGGGCAATAGGTGCGGTCGGCCAGGGCGTGCACCGCGCGCAGGTAGCGCCAGGCGCTCGCCGTGAGCCACGTCAGGCCGTGGTGTTCAGCATAGGCCGCTCGGTCGGTCTGGAAGTACGCCGCCGGCGGCAGGCCGAGGGCCCACCCAACGAGCGCTGCCGGCGCGCCCAGGAGCGCCGGTCCCGCCAGGATGAGGTCAGGATAGGGGTGCCCGGGCAGGCCCCCGCAGCGCCGCGCGGGGACGCCCGCGTACATGGACGGTCCCTGGCCTGGCGTCACCACAAGCGCCTCGTGGCCGCCATGCGCCAGGTATGTCAGCAACTCGGTCAGCTGTATTCACCGGCGAGAAATGGGTCCGGGGCACCGGAGAAAAATGGACCCGGACGTAGTATAGCGCGGCGGGCCGGGCCGCAGGTCAGCGGGGGCGGCGGTCCTCCTCCTGGCGCTTGAGGCTTTGCCGGAGCCGGTAGCTGTCGCCGGTGAATTGCACAATGTGGGCGTGGAACGTGAGGCGGTCGAGGAGCGCGGCCGTCAGGCGCTGGTCGCCGCCGAAGAGCGCCGCCCACTCGGCGAAGGGCACGGTGGTCGTGATGATCACGCTGACCTGCTCGTGCAGCGCGGCGAGGAAACTGAACAACAGGTCGGCCCCGGCCTTGGTGAAGGGCACGAAGCCGACCTCATCGAGGATGAGCACCTGGTGGCGCAGCAACTGCTGCTCGACGCGGCTGAGGCGGTGCGCCGCCTGGGCCTCGAAGAGTTCGTTGGTCAGCCCCGCCGCGGTGGTGAAGCGCACGCGATGGCCCTGGCGGCAGGCCGCGACGCCGAGCGCCGTGGCGAGGTGGGTTTTCCCCGTGCCGATCGCCCCGACCAACAAAATGTTCTCCCGCTGACCAATGTAGTGGCCCTGCGCCAGTTCGAGCACGAGCTGGCGGTTGAGTTGAGGGACGAGGCTGAAATCGTACTGGTCGAGGGTCTTGAGCACCGGGAACTTCGCTTGGCTGAGGCGCCGGCGCTGCATGTTCTCGTCGCGCTGCGCCAGTTCCTGCTCCGCCAGCAGCAGCAGGAACTGCTCGTAGCCGAAGCCTCCGCGGGCCGCCTCCTGGGCGACCTTGGGGTAGTTGGCGAGCACGACCGGCAGGCGGAGCCGGCGCAGGTAGCGCTCCAAGAGCGTCGTCTGTGCGGATGGAGGCGGCAAGGGCGGGGCGGGGATGGTTGTGGTCGTCATGCGGGCACCTCCGGGAGGAGTTGGTTGAAGGCGGCCAGATCGGGCAAGGGGATCTGGATGGCGGCGAGGGGCGCCAGGCCGGGCACGCCGGCGAGGTCCAGCGCGGGGACCGGCGCGCCGGGCGGGCGTGCCTGCCGCAGACACTGCTCCACGCCGTCGGCTGACCAGCACTGGAGGGCGTAGGCCCGTTCCAGCGCCGCCGCGATCGCCGCCGCGTCGTAGCGCGCGTGGAGTTGCAGGATGCCGACGAACTCCCGCGTGGCGGTCTCGGGGCGGGCCTGGCGCAGCGCCGCCAGGTAGCGGTGATAGATCGGTGGCCACTCCTTGGCCCAGCGCTGGATCGGCCGAGTGTAGTCGAAGGCCCCGGGCTTCTGCGCCAGCAGCGCGAGATAGTGCAGCGGGTCCAGTTGCTCGCCGTCACGGCCGTAGAGGCGCGGGTGCTGGGCGACGACCGCCTGGCCGTCGGTGAGCTCGACCGTCCAGGCGTAGGCCCGCAGCACCAGCCGCTCGCCCGCGTAGTGGGTCGGCACGCTGTAGCGGTTGCGCTCGAAGGTCACCAGCGCCTGGCGCGTGGCGCGGACCGCGATGGTGCGGCAGCAGGGGAAGGGGTGCGGCGGCACCGGGCGCAGCCGCGCCTGCTCCACCTGCCACAGCGCGCCGATGGGCTGCTGGTGGCCGGGCACGACGCGCGCGTCCTCGGCGGCGCAGCGCGCCGCGAGCAGGGCGTTGAGCGCCTCCCACGAGGGCATGTCGGGCACCGGCACCAGGAAGTTGCGCCGGGCGTAGCCGACGAGCGTCTCCACGAGGGGCTTCTCATGCGCCCCCTCGCGCCCCGGCAGGCAGAAGTGGCTCGCGTAGAGATAGTGGCCGCGGAAGGCGATGAAGGTCTCCTGCTCCACGCGACTGCGCCCCCGCAGCACCTTCAGCACCGCCGCGCTCAGGTTGTCGTAGACAACGCGGTCCGGGACCCCGCCCAGCGCAGCGAAGGCCGCGACGTGCCCGGCCAGGAAGCACTCCTGGCGCGTGGTGGGGAAGGCGCAGACGAAGGGCTTGAGCGAGTGGCTGAGCCGGAAGCAGAAGAGGTAGGCAACTTGCTCGACGCCGCCGATCCGCACCACCGCTTCGCCCCAGTCGCACTGCGCCTCCGCGCCCGGGGCATGCGCCAGTGGCAGGAAGCCCGCCGGTTCCTGGTGCATCCGCTTCCAGGCCTGGACGTAATCGCGCACCACCGTCACCCCGCCGGTGAAGCCGTGCTCCGCGACGAGGCGGTCGTAGATGCGCTGGGCGGTGTGCCGCTGCTTGCGCGGGGCGCGCTGGTCGGCTGCCAGCCAGGCGTCGATGAGCGCCACGACCGGGTCGAGCACCGGCCGGGGCTTGCGCCGCCGCAGCTGGTAGCGCCGGGGGGCGGCACGCGTCCCCGCGATGGCCTCGCGCACCACGCGCCGCCCGTGGTGCTGCTCGCGGGCGATCGCCCGCACACTCTTGTGGTCACAGTAGTAGGCGCGCCGGATCGCTTCGACCTGTTCCACCGTTAGCATCCTGGCCCTCCCCCGTTCCCAACCCGCTACGGGCTAGGGTACGCGGGAGCAGCCCCGGGTGGGTCCAGATCTCCCCGGTGCTCAGCACTCCAGTGGGCTCATTTCTCGCCGGTGAAAACATCCCGAGCGCGATCGGTAGATCGTAGGCCGGGCCTTCCTTCCGCACATCGGCCGGTGCCAGATTGATCGTCACGCGCCCATGGGGCATTCGCGCGCCCGCGTTGCGGATCGCCGCGCGCACGCGCTCCTTCGCCTCCTGA
>DASUBC010000752.1:0-5719 GCA_035763465.1 Thermomicrobiales bacterium | reverse complement strand
TTGTCGCGGCGACGGCCCATAACTAACAGGTCCGGGAGCAGGCGCTTCAGGAGCGGAATAAAGTAGAAACTAAAACTGGGGCGCGGCATCGGTTCGAGTGTCAACACCCGCCGTTCCGGCAGGTAGCGCTCATGCCACCAGCGCCGAAAGCGGTCGGGGCGGAGCGCCGCCAGCGCGTCAGCAGGCGGGTCAACGCCCAGCAATTGTTGCAGGAAATAGAGGCTGTAATAGACCGGCACTTGCGCCTCTTCGCGCCGCACCGTTGCCAGTATTTGCGTCCAGTCCAGTCGCGCTGCGCGATCACGGACGATGAAGGTGAGGTCCGCGAACCAGTTGAGCCGGACATAGCCGTGGTAATGCAGGTGCGCGCACAGGTGGATCAGTTGATCCTCCAGCGACAGCGCCTTGACTGGCACGTCTTGCAGCGTGATGCCTTCCGCGCGTGCCCAGTAGCCTGCTACATCACGCGAGGCCAGCCCAGCGTTGAGCAGATCGTCACCGTGGATTTCGACCCGCAGCTGCCACGCGGGCTGCCAGTATTTCAGCTCGTAAATCGCGGCCTGGGGCACGAGCCGGGGACGCAGCAGCGCGTCGCCATCCTCTGCAATGAAGCCAGCTGCCAGTAACACGCGCTGGATGGCCCCCAAATCGTGCTCATGTACCATGAGATCGAGGTCGGAGAAAGTACGCAGCGAGGGCTGCGGATAGACCTGCTGGGCCAGCGCCGGTCCCTTCAAGACCAGAAAATCGAGGCCGGCGTCCGTCAGCTGGGTGAGCGCCGCGCGGATACCACGGTACAGCAAGGCGACGCCGACAGCCTCGCGGTAGCGGGCCTGCCGTACGGCCTCTCTGAACGAGGCTGGCGGATAGTCCCGTGACACACCTTGATTCAGGTAGCGATAGGTCAGGCCCAACAGTCCGTTGCGGCAGACGCCCCGGAAGACTTCGTCCCAGTCGGCCGCCACGCAGGGGAGGGGCCGCTGGACGTCACCGGCGGTGAAGGTACAGAGCAATGCCCGCGTGGCCGGCGAGAGCAGTACACGATCGTAACTTCCCAGCTGGTCGCCCTGCATCGGCAAAACGCTGATCTCCACAACGGTGAGAACCCGGCCGTAGGCCATCATGCTGTCTATCAGGCTGGAACAGTGTGCGCTGGTACTGTTCGCCGGAAGTATACGCGAACGCCCGCGGGTCGATTGTGCATCGCAGTCACGACGTCCGCGCTGTGATGTGTGGCGAAGACGCCACAGAGCGGGTTGTGCGGACTGGGCAGGCTGGCGCCAACGCCAAACTGATACGTCTGACTGGCTGATGTTTGCAGAACCGTCACGCTGTGCTAGACTGCGAGTATCGCAGGCCCGTCCGGCGCCGCCAGGCAGTCCGGCCGGGCGCAAGAAGTGAAGAGAACGCTGCTCAGGGCAAACCCAGCGTGAGCTGGGGACGCAAAGCCAATGGGTCTCGGCAGCGCCGAGATAGCCTGGTTACCAGCATCGCGCCGCGTCGGCAGCATTGGCTGTTGGCGCGGCGCGTTTTGATCCGTTAACCCTCGATTGGAGGGTGGGAGAGATGGATATTTCACCGGCGCCCCCATACGAAATACAACCAGCGTTGTCCGGCCCGGTCTCCCAGCCCGGCACGCCGCTGGCTGGCCTGACTGTGCCGCTGGTTGGCCGCCTCCACGAGCAAACCGTGTTGCGCGCCCAGTTCAAACGGATGCTCGACGGTCATCCCGGTCTCGTGCTTATCGGCGGCGAAGGTGGCAGTGGCAAGACGGCGCTGGTCGAATCCTTTGGCGCTGAGGTAGTGGCTGGCGGCGCGGCGCTGGCCTGGGGCCGCTGCTACGATCTGGCCGCGTCACCGCTATTCGGTCCCTGGACGGAAATCTTCGCGCGACTTGCGGTCCACCAGGACCACGATTCGCCGGCGGTGAGCCAGCAGTTGACCGCCAGTATGGTGGCCGCGAGCGCCGCGCATACCGCGCTGTTCAAGCAGGTGCGCGATACACTCTTCGTGGCCGCCGCCCGGCGGCCACTTGTCCTGCTGCTCGATGACCTGCACTGGGCCGACGCCGCCAGCCTCGATCTGCTCCGCTTCCTCGCCCGCTCCCTCGGCTCCAGTCGCCTCCTCATCGTTGGCACGTATCGCGTCGAAGACCTGGATCAGCAGCAGTCGCTCTATGCGCTACTGCCGATCCTGTGGCACGAAAGCCGGGCCGTTCGGCTCGAACTCCACACGCTCAGCGCCAATGACCTGCACGCGCTGATCCGGGCGCGTTACGCGCTCGGCGGGTGCGACGAAGCGCGCCTGCTCGCGTATGTGCAGGAACGCTCGCGGGGCAATCCGTTGTTCGCGACCGAGTTGCTGCGCGCGCTGGAGACCGAAGGTATGCTCTGCCAGGCGGAGAGTGGCTGGACGCTCAGCTCGCTCACCTCGACCGCGCTCTCGCCGGCCCTTCGGCACATCATCGCTCGACGGGTGGCGCGGTTAGGTACGGGGGCGACCGAAATCCTGGCTATCGCTGCGGTCATCGGTCAGCAGGTGTCGTTGCCGCTCTGGCGGGCAGCGACCAACGCCACGGAAGACGCGCTCGCCGAGTTGACCGAGCGGGCGCTCGCGGCGCGTATTCTGGAGGAAGCGGCGAATGGGCGCGACGTGCGCTTCGCGCACCCGCTCTTTCACCAGACGCTCTACGAGAGCCTGTCGCTCCCCAGCCGGCAGCGGTGGCACCGGCGCATCGCCGAACACCTGCTGACTACACCCGATCCCGACCCCGGCCCGGTGGCCGATCACTTCAGCCTGGCGGGCGATCGGCGCGCGGTGGTGTGGCTGATCCGCGCCGGCGACCTGGCGCAGCAACGGTATGCGTACCTGGCGGCACAAGCGCGCTATACGGCGGCACTGGCACACCTGGCGCGCGACCAGGCCGACCCCACCGAGCGTGGCTGGCTCCTGGTCCGCCTCGCATGGGTGACGCAGTTTACCGATCCAGCCGTCGCTCACACCGCTCTGCATGAGGCCGTGCAGATCGGCGCGGCGGACCCGCTGCTGCTTATCGCCGCGCGCTTCGACCGGGGCGTGTTGCGCTGTTTCAACCAGCAGTTCCGCGCGGGGCTAGCCGATCTGGCGGCGGCGTTGACGCTGCTCGAGGAGCGCGCGGAACTGGAGCAAGATTGGCGAATAATCGAGCAGTGGCGCGGTACCGGCGGTATCCACCATGCTTCACCCTACAATATCTTCGCCCTCGGCCTCGCGGTCGCCGGTCGCTACGACGAAGCCACGGCCATCAGCGAGCGAATGCTGTCGGAAAGTAGTCCACTTGCGCCCGCGCCGGAGGACGACGCCACCGATCTTATCTGGAGTCAGGCCGTCGTTGCCGCTGGCCGGGGCGACGCCATGACCGCTCGGCGGACCTATCACCGCGCCCGCGAAGAGTATGCCGGGCGCGCGAATTCGACGCCGGTTGCGCTGCTGGCGCTCGAAGAATTGCAATGGGTCGCGCTGCCCTACGCCGCCGATCAGCCGGCGCTGTTACGGCAGCTAGCCGATGTGGGTGAAGCGGCGCTTGCCAGCGCCAATGCCGTCTTCGATCGCGTCCCACCGCGCTGTGCCTGGCTGCCTCTGCTGTTACTGACCGGCGCCTGGGCCGAGGCGCGGCAACTGGCTGCGCCGGTTGCGGCTGGTGGCACACCGTTCGCAGAGGTGGCGCGGATCGCCCTCGGCACGATCGCCCGCGCGCAAGGGGACGTTGCGGCGGCATGGTCAATCGTCGAGGTGAGCTTGCCAGCCGAGGCCGCCAGCCTCCCTGGCGATGTGCCTTTCCACTACGCGCTCGCGATGATGCGCCTGGGGGCGCAACTCGCCCTCGACGCAAAGAATCTGGTACAAGCGCGGGACTGGTTGGCCGCGCATGATCGCTGGCTCGCCTGGAGCGGCGCGGTACTTGGGCAGGTCGAAGGTCGCCTTGCCTGGGCCGCCTACCACCGCGCGGCGGGCAATCGCTCCCTGGCCGTGAGCGAGGCCGAACAGGCGCTGGCGCAGGCAAAGCGCCCACGCCAGCCGCTCGCGCTGCTCGCGACCCACCGATTGCTCGGCATCCTGGCGACCGAGGCCGGTCAGCCCGGCGCCGCGCTGCCCCATTTTGCCGCCGCCGGGGCATTGGCGGATGCCTGCGGCGCACCCTACGAGCGCGCGTTGACCCTGCTAGCAGAGGCGGAGGCGCGCTTCGCGCTCAAGCAACTAGCCCTGGCGCGCTCGCTGGTCGCCACCGCCCGGGCCAGTGGCCGGCTACTCGCTGCGGCGCTGCCAGGCGCCGCTGCGCTGGATGATCGGCTCGCCCCACCTTCGCCAGTGCGCCTGACCGCGCGCGAGGTCGAAGTACTGCGCCTGGTAACCGAAGGTGCGACCAATGCCACCGTGGCGTCCAGGCTTGGACTGAGTCGCCGCACCGTTGACCATCACCTGCGGGCAATCTACGGCAAACTTGGGGTGACGTCCCGCACCGCCGCCGCGCACTGCGCCATCACGCAAGGCTTATTGTGAGCTAGCCCACGCAACCACACTCCTGCCGCTCACCTCGATTCTTCCCATTGCTCGATGTTTTGACCACGCGGCGGCCAGGACTGGGGCCGCCTGTTCAGCTAGGGATGCCGTTGGTCCGAGTGTACGGCTGCGGCCGATCGGCAGAATTACCCAGTACCGCGCCTATCAGCACATGGGCAACTTGCGCGATGTATCTGGCCGCGACGCGGTGTAGAGTGAAACAGAAGCGGTGGCGCTGTACTTCCATAGCTGACGCCGTGCGGCGCCGGCCCGGCTGCGGCCACGATCTTGAAGTGCGGGCGTCGCGCAATCACCCAGAAAGGGGTTCGATCATGCGAGAAGTCGAGCAAGTCATCCTGCACTTCGACCTGAGTCACCTGGGCCATTTACCGGCGGATCAAGAGTTCACCCTCCACGCGCTCGGTAAGCGAATGACCCTCGTGCGTCACAACGACACGACGCGCCGGGAGCACGCCCAGCGGAACCGCGCCCTGGCCGCGATGCCCGAGGAGCACCTGCAACGGCTCACCCACTTTGCCGAGACGGTCGAGTTGCCGGCCGACGCCGTCGGCTTTCACTGGGTTGGCTATCCCTCCAGCCGCCCCGGCGCCGTGTCGGACGAGATTGCGGTCGTCTTCCAGCACGTCCCAGCCGCAGCGGTGCGGCGCGCGGTGCGCGCGATGCGGCGCGATGCTGGCCTGGCGGTTCCACATGTGCTCGCCCATTACGGCGTGACCGAGGTCGCCCCGTACGCCGACGATGAAGCCCTGCATGTGGACGCCTCGAACACGATCAATTACATCCAGACGGCGCTGACGATGATCATGCAGCATCCGGAGATCGGCACACTGGTGCCGGAACTGCACTACCGCATCGGCCAGCAACTGGTCGTGAAGCAGCCGACCTTCACACAGTTGTGGCAATACCTCTCCACGCACCCGGCGGAAGGTAACGATCCCTGGTATGAGAACACCTACGTCATGGATCCCAACGGCAACGTGATGTCGCCGGACCCGAACCTGACCGACAAGGACGGCCAGCCGGTGGTCTGGCCGAAGGCGACGGTCAACGGCCAGCAGGTCAGTGTTATCCCGCAGCACAAGCTCTCCGACGACCTGAGCACCGTGCTCAAGCCGGTGGTGCAGCAGGTGGGGGTCGCGGTCAAGCAGCAGCCCTGGCT
>DASUBC010000751.1:0-2859 GCA_035763465.1 Thermomicrobiales bacterium | reverse complement strand
CGCCCGCGCGTCGGCATCAAGTTCGCGGGCGAGCCGTCGGTCTCACGCCTCTGGCGGCTCTACGAGCGCAACAATCGGTGGGTGTCGAAACGCTAGCCGGTCGCGCGATGCGGCAGTGCGATGGAGGCTGCGATGAGCGACCAGGCCGATGCGATCGTTGTGGGCGCCGGACTCACCGGTCTGGTGGCGGCGGCGGAACTGGCCGACGCTGGCCGGCGGGTGATCATTGTTGACCAGGAGCCGGAACAGAACCTGGGCGGCCAGGCGCACTGGTCCTTCGGCGGCCTCTTCTTCGTGGACTCGCCAGAGCAGCGCCGGCTGGGCATACGAGACTCCTACGACCTGGCCCGCGCCGATTGGCTCAGCACGGCTGCGTTCGACCGCCCGGAGGATTACTGGCCGCGCAAGTGGGCGGAAGCCTGCGTCGCCTTCGCCGGTGGCGAGAAGCGCGCCTGGCTGCACGCGCAGGGCGTGCGCTTCTTTCCCATCGTCGGCTGGGCGGAACGCGGCGGGTATGATGCGCTCGGCCACGGCAACTCGGTTCCCCGCTTCCACGTCACCTGGGGAACCGGACCGGGCGTGCTGGCGCCATTCATCCGGCGCGTGCGCGAGGCCGAAGCGCGCGGCCTGGCCGAACTGCGCTTCCGCCACCGGGTTGACGAGCTGACCGTCATGGGTGGTGCCGTCACCGGCGTGCGCGGCACAGTGCTTGAGCCGAGCACGGTCGCGCGCGGGCACCCGAGTTCTCGCACAGCCGTCGCCGACTTCGCCTTCACCGCCGGGGCGACCATCGTCACCTCCGGCGGCATCGGCGCGAACCACGATCTGGTGCGCCAGAACTGGCCGGAGCGCCTGGGCGCGCCCCCCGCCCACATGCTGGCGGGCGTGCCGGATTACGTGGACGGCCGGATGCTCACCATCACCGAGGCGGCCGGCGGGCGCCTGATCAACCGTGACCGGATGTGGCACTACACCGAGGGCATTCAGAACTGGCGGCCGATCTGGAGCGGCCACGGTATCCGTATCCTGCCCGGTCCCTCGTCGCTATGGCTCGACGCGCGTGGCGCCCGCCTGCCCGTGCCGCTCTTCCCTGGCTTCAACACGCTCGGCACACTGCGCTATCTGCGGCAGACGGGCTACGACTACAGCTGGTTTGTGCTGACGCAGCGGATCATCGAGCGCGAGTTCGCCCTATCCGGCTCGGAGCAGAATCCCGACCTGACGAACAAGAGCCTCCTCCGTACGCTCGGCCGCGTCCTGCCCGGCGCGCCCCGTCCGGTGGAGGCGTTCAAGAAGCGCGGCGCGGACTTCGTCGTCGCGCGCACGCTGTCCGAGCTGGTGCGCGGAATGAACGCGCTCACGGACGAGCCACTGCTCGACCCGGCCGCGCTGGAGCACGCGATCGCCGCGCGCGACCATCAGCTCGCCAATCACTTCGGCAAGGACATGCAGCTCACCGCGATTCGCGGCGCGCGGCGCTATCTCGGCGACCGGCTCATCCGCGTGGCGAAGCCGCACCCGCTGCTCGACCCCAAAGCCGGGCCGCTGATCGCCGTCCGGCTGCACATCCTGACGCGCAAGACGCTTGGCGGCCTGGAGACCGACCTCTCCGGCCGCGTGCTCACCAGCGCCGGTCAACCCGTGCCCGGCCTCTACGCGGCTGGCGAAGTCGCGGGCTTCGGCGGTGGCGGGATGCACGGCTACCGCGCCCTGGAAGGCACTTTCCTCGGCGGCTGTCTCTTCTCCGGGCGCATTGCCGGGCGGGCCGCGGCCGGAGGGTGAGGGCCACAACGCCAGGCATTCCTCAAAACCCTGATGGCCGCTTGCCCTGCCAGGGGCCGTGTCGCTCGACCGCGCGGGCGGCGCGTAGCACGCCGGCTTCGTCCCACGGGCGGCCGACGAGCTGAATGGCGAGGGGTAAGCTGTCGCTGGTCAGGCCGGTTGGGACGACGATAGCGGGCCAGCCGAGGCCGTTGAACGGGTGTGAATAGCGCGTGTTGGCGCGCGGCTCGCCAAGCGGCGGCGCGCCGTAGGGCATCCCCGGTGTGGAGAGATAGTCGAATCGCGCGAAAAGTTGATCGCAGCGGGCGCGCAGCACCGCGCGGGCCTGCTGCGCCTGCACGTAGGCGACCGGACTGTAGGCGTAGGCGACGCGCAGGCGGTCGCGCAGGAATTCGCCGAGGTCGTCCGGGCGCTCGCGCAGTGTCGGCTCGTGATAGGCCAGCGCCTCCAGGTTGATGATCGTCGAGCCGAGCACACGCAGGTCTTCCAGTTCCGGCAGGTCAATATCTTCGACCGTCGCGCCGGCGTTGCGCAGCGCGCGCAGGCCATCCTCCCAGGCCGCGACTGCCTCCGGGTCGGGCACGCCGAGCGGCGAGCCGTCGTCGCGGATGGCGCCGACGCGAAGACCGCGCACGCCGTCTTCCAGCCCGGCAGCGAAGTCGGGCGCCAGGCCGGGGCGCGTGCGTGCATCACGCGGGTCGTAACCGGCTAGCACATTCAGTAGCAGCGCCGCGTCGCGCACCGTGCGCGTCATTGGCCCGAGATGGTCGAGTGACCAGGAGAGCGTGATCCCGCCCGCGAGGCTGACTCGACCGAAGGTCGGTTTGAGACCGACGAGGCCACAGAGCGCGCTGGGGATGCGGATCGAGCCGCCGGTGTCGGAGCCAAGCGCGGCGTACGCCAGCCCGGCTGCGACCGCCGCGCCCGAACCGGAACTGGAGCCGCCCGTATCGCGGTCCAGATTCCAGGGGTTATGCGTAGGGCCATAGAACGCGTTGTTCGAGCCGGGACTGTAGGCGAACTCACTCATACGCGTCTTGCCAACGATAATCGCGCCCGCGTCCTTCAGCCGCCGCA
>DASUBC010000750.1:0-2683 GCA_035763465.1 Thermomicrobiales bacterium | reverse complement strand
GTGGTCTGGCTGGAATCGTACCTGCGCGCCGGGCTGCAACGCGGCGCGCTCGCGGCGCGCGTCGCGCGCATCGCGCTCTGGATGGTCGTGTTGCTTGGCGTCGCGTATGGATTGGAGGAGGTCTTCACGCGCCTGTAGGGGAACGCGGGTCTACGCGGGAAGGGGAAGGAATGACCATGGCAACGGGCGACAATACGCGCGCGGCGTGGCCTGGCGAGCCGGCGCCGGATGTAACCGGGCCGCGTCTGAGCGACGCTGACTTCTTCACGAAAGTCGTTGACAGCACACAGCCGGGGTTGGCGGAGCTCCCGGCGCTCGCGGCGCGCGGCGACTTCGCGACCGCGCGCCAGCGCTTCGCCGCTGAGGTGCGCCGCACGCTGCAACCGGAGCGCTTCTTGCGGGCGCGCCGCACCTTCGAGGGCACGCACTTCATGTATCCCGGCGAGACGACCGCCGAGGCTGCCGAGCGCATCCTGCGCCTGGAACTGATCTCCTGCGGCACGCCGCACCAGTTCACGGGCGAAGTGGACTGGTACGCCAACCCCACCTTCAATCAGTATAAGGAGTGGACCTGGCAGCTGAGCCGTCACCCGGAGTGGGCGATCCTCGCCGCGCGCTATCGCGAGACGGGCGACGAACGCTACGCCGCCGCATTCGTCCGCTTCTTCCAGAGCTGGGTGCGCCAGGCGCCCGTGCCGGAAGACGCCTCGGGCAACGCTACGCGGTGCTGGCGCACGATCGAAACGGGCATCCGCATGGGCGGCTCCTGGCAGTGGGCGCTGCACTCCTTCTACCGCTCGCCACACTTCACCGACGACGTCCTGGTGGACTGGTACAAGTCGGTCTGGGAGCATGGCTGGCGGCTGCGGAACTTCCACCGCACCCACAACTGGCTGATCATGGAGATGAATGGCCTGGGGCAGATCGGCCTGCTGTACCCGCAGTTCCGCGACGCGCCCGCCTGGCGCGCGTACGCCTTCGACCGGCTAGTGCAGGAACTCGGCAGCCAGGTTTACCCCGACGGCTTCCAGTTCGAACTCTCCACCGGCTATCACCAGGTCGTCGTTCGCAACTATGAATGGCTCTGGGAGGTCTACGACGCCTTCAACGAGCCAGTGCCGGCGGCGTTCCGCGCCGGGCTGGAGCCGCTGCACGCGGCCAACGTGCGCCTGATGATGCCCGATGGCCGGCTGCCCGACCTCAACGACGGTGGCTGGCACGCCGTCGCGCCGCTGCTGCGTCGCGCGGTGAACCTCTACCCCGAGCGCGCCGACTTCCGCTGGGCGGCCAGCGACCGGCGCGAGGGCACGCCGCCGGCCGAAACATCGCTCGCCTTCCCCTACGCCGGCTACTACGTCTCGCGCACTGGCTGGGAGCCTGACGCCGTCTGGGTCTTCTTCGACGGCGGACCATTTGGCTTCGCGCACCAGCACGAAGACAAGCTGAATCTCCTGCTCCATGCCTATGGCCGGCTGCTGCTGACCGAAGGCGGCAACTACGCCTACGATGCCTCGGAGATGCGCCGCTACGTCCTCTCGACGCGCTCGCACAACACCGTGCGCGTGGACGGCCAGGACCAGAACCGGCGCAAACACTTCAACCAGGCGGCGGCGGGCGATCTAATTCAGCAGCCGGCCGGGGCGCGCTGGCAGGCGACCGCGCGCTACGATAGCGCCGAGGCGACCTACGACGAGGGCTATGGCCCCGACGCCAGCCGCACCGCGACGCACCAGCGCCGTGTCATCTGTCTGAAGACCGGGCTGGCTGGCCTCGGCCCGTGCGCGCTGGTCGTGGACCGGCTGACGCCGCACGACGGCGCGGCGCATGAGTACACCGCGCTCTGGCACTTCGCGGGCGATCAGGTGGAGACCGACGGCCTGACCGCGCGCGGCGTAGACACCGACCAGCCGAACCTGACGATCCTGGCGGCCGGGCCGGCCGACCTGCGCCTGACGCTCGTCAGCGGCCAGGAAACGCCGGAATGGCAGGGCTGGCGCTCGACCGGGCAACACCAGCAGGGCGAATACGCGCCCGCGCCGGCGGCGAGCTACGCCTGGACCGCGAACGCCCCATCACGCGTCGTCACGCTCCTCTACCCCACGCGCGCAGGCGCAACCTGTCCAGTCCAGTCGCTGACCGCCGCGCCGGACGCGGCCGTCACGACCATCCAGCTGCAGCTGGCCGATGGCCGGCAGCTCGACCTGGATGAGCAGGAGTATTTCGGCGCGACGGCGTGACGGTCCTCGCCCCCCGGCATGGGGGGCCGGGAGCCGCCACGCCGTGCCGCCGTTGCCAGGTTCAAACGCCGGGCCGTCGAGGTAGAGCGCGGCGACCCCGCGTCCGCCGCTGTTATGGCTCCGAGGGCGGCGCGGGCGCCTCCCGAAAACAGGTGTCCAGCATGGCAAGAACGTCCTGCGCCATCCCAGCGGCGCAGCTGGTAGGCGAGGAAGACGGCGCCGACCACTGCCCGAAGCAGCTGCCCGCCGTGGTGAGGGAGCAGTCTACTGCCGAGGCGGGTGGCGGCGCCGGCAGCGCCCCACTGGTCGGCCGTGGTGGGGCGGCGGGGACCGCTGCGGCGGCGCTGGTCGCGACAGCCGTCGGAGGGACAGCGGCGGCCGGTGGCGTGCGTGTGCCCGGCTGGGCCGGGTACAGCAGCCAGGCCAGCAGCGCCAGCGCGAGCGCC
>DASUBC010000749.1:0-7703 GCA_035763465.1 Thermomicrobiales bacterium | reverse complement strand
CCCGCCCGCGCCGACCTCGACGCGGCCTGCCTGGATGTGATGCGCCAGACGCTCGCGCTGGATAACGACGCTTGCCGGGAGAACGCCCTGCACGGACTGGGACACTGGCTGCCGTATTATCCAGCGCCAGTCGAGCAAATCATCGCTGACTTTCTGGCGCGCACGCCCACCTTGCGGCCAGAGTTGCTGGCATACGCGCGCCGGGCGCAGCGGGGCGCGGTGCTGTAGCGTCAGAACATCCTGCAACAAAAATAGAAGTACAGTCGTAATGAAGCAGTGCCGCAGGTGCTAATTACCGCTCGCCCTCTGGCAGCAGCTTGCCCGGATTCATGATACCAAGCGGGTCGAGGGCGCGCTTGATGGCTTGCATCACCGACAGGGCGGCGCCGTGCTCGCGGCCCATGTACTGCGAGCGGACGAGGCCAACGCCGTGCTCGCCGGTGACGGTGCCGCCCATCGCCAGGGCCAGGTCGTGGATGTCGTTCGACGCCTTCAGCACACGCTCGACTTCGTCGGGGTCGCGCGGGTCAATCACGAAGGCGGAATGGACGTTGCCGCTGCCGATGTGGCCGTAGGTGGTGCAGGCGATGCCCCACGTGCGCGCGATCTCGGCGATCTGGCGCAACGTCTCGGGCATCCGGCTGATCGGCACAGCGATGTCTTCGCCAGTGGCGACGCGCGTGGCGTGCGGCTTGATCAGCGCCGAGGCCGCGCCGAGCACGCTGCGCCCCTGCCACAGGCTCGCCACTTCCGCCGGTTTATCCGACCACTGGACGCGCTGGCTGAGCGTGCCGAGAATCTGCGCGATATTTTGCGCCATTTCGGCCACGCCGGACGGCTGCCCCTCGACCTCGATTAGCAGCATCACTTCGACTTCGGGCAGCTGCAATTCGGGCTTGTAGGCGTTGACCGCGCGAATCGCGGCGCGGTCCATCACTTCGAGCGCCGAGGGGATGAGGCCGCCCCGGAAGATGCGCCGCGTCGCCTCGCCCGCGTCTTCCAGGCGGTCGAACAGGGCGGTGATCACGCCGCGCGCGGGCGCTTTCGGCAGAATCTTCAACCGCAGTTTGGTGATGATACCGAGCGTCCCTTCGGAGCCGCAGAAGAGGCCGGTCAGGTTCAGCCCCGACGCGCTTTGCAGCGCCTTCGAGCCGCCCGTGCCGGTCCAGATAACCTCGCCGGACGGCAGCACGACTTCCAGACCGAGCACGTAGTGGGACGTGCTGCCGTAGCGAACGGCGCGCATCCCGCAGGAGTTGTTCGCCACCATCCCGCCGACCGTCGCCATCTTGGTGCTGCCGGGATCCACGGGGAAGGAGAAGCCGAGCGGCAGAAGTTGCTGGTTGAGCTGGTCGTGGACGATGCCCGGCTCGCACAAAACCTGCAAGTTATCGAGGTCAATTTCCAGCACGCGGTTCAGCTGGCGCAGGTCTACGGTGATGCCGCCGTAGCGCGGCACGCTGCCGCCGGTCATCGCCGACGCCGCCGCGCGCGGCACGATCGGCACGCGATGCCGCGCGGCAATCTTCACCACCGCCGCGACTTCTTCGGTTGTCTCCGGCCGCGCGACGACATCGGGCATACTCGGTTCGAGCGCCGAGGCGAATGAGGCGTCGTAGCCGTAGGCGACGAGATCAAAATCCTCGGTGAGCACGCGGTCGGGACTGAGCGCCGCCCGCAGTTCCTCAAGCACCACGGGCGGCAGCGGTCGCCGCGCCGCCCGTGTCTCCGTTTGTGCCATGCTTCGCCTTCCCCTCGCTGGTCAGTGATCCCTTTTCCTCCGCGCGATGATAGGGCGAACGCGGCGGTTTGTCTATGGCGGGGGACGAGCAGGTCAGGGCTTATGAATAAGTCACTGGTGAGCTGAGGATGAGGGCGGCACGGGGGTGCTGGCCGTGGTCGCGAAGAGGGTAGCGAGCTGGCAGATCTCTGCCCCTTGCCAGCGACGAAGGCGGCCGGTGACGTGCCCGTGCTGGCGCTCTAATGAGAGCTGCTCTGGATTAGCAAGGTGGGGCAAGGCCGCCGGCCAGCGCGTATCCGGTCACCGTACACCGGTCGTCGCCAGGTCGTAGCCGAGGTGTTGCGCCATCCGTGCCGCCGAACGCTCCACGCGGTACGCTGGCGGCAGCCACGCTGCGTACCTCTCGTATGCCTCGTGAGCGTCCGCCGGCTGTTCGGCGCATAGCAGCCGGCGCATCTCGCGATCCAGGGCGAGAAAGCGGTCGAGCCACGGGTCTCCGGCTGCCGATCCGTTGTCGTACCTCTCCGCGAACGCCTGGTACGATTGCGGCGCCGGGGGCTCTTCGCTCTGCCAGTGCCGTTGGCCGTTCAGGAACGATAGGCACGCGGCGAGCTCGTTGGCAAGCACCGTCAGCAAGGGCTCATGTGCTACCGCGTTGCCCTCGGGCACGCCCCAGCGCAGGGCGCCGACGACTCCACCGAGCGCCTGGAACACGTACGGGAGCGAGATATAGTCGCTGCGGCTCTGATAGTAGTACGCCGTGTGATGCAGTTGTAGGCCGGCGTAGTACGCGCCCAGGTTCTGGTGGAGTCGACCGAGATAGTCGCTCAGCCCCGTGGGCTGCCCCTGCGGAAAAAATACGGCCAGGAGGCGCACGGGATCACTGGCTCCCGGCGCCGGGTAATGCAGGTCGGACGCCAGCGTCCGGAGATACGTAATCGTCTGAAAGACACTGATCAGGAAACTGATCGCCAGCGTGACGATCCCCAGACCGATTAGGGTTTCCAGGACGCCCAGCACGCGCAGCAGGGTAGTCTGCGGCGTCATGCTCGTCGCGCCGACGGTGCTGAACTGGGCGATGCTGAAGTAGATGGCGTAATCCATGCTACGGCCGATATGGCTGCCGGAGAACTGGAAGGAGTGGTCGTACATCAGGCCGAAGTAGACGAACCCCCAGCCGATCGTCACGAGCGCAACCCATACGACCAGATCCAGGAGAATCTGGAGGCCGATCACCTGCGCCCGCCCGAACCCGCGCCACCGGGCCGGCAGCCGGAGGAGCACGCCGCGCAGCACATGCCACTGTAACGCCTGGAGGCGGAGGGTGAGCATGCCGCTCTCGTCGTAGTTCAGTGCCGACAGAAACAGATCGAGCAGCCCTACTGCGATCAGAGCGATCCCGGCGATGATCCAAGACCAGTTCATTGCTTCGTGTCCGGCGCTAGCCTTTGCGCAGGTCGGGCGGCGGCACGCCAATCAGCAAGAGGCGCGCGGCGCGCCAGGCGCGGTGCAGGGCATTTTTTACCGTCAGCGAGGTCGGGCCGAGCAGGCGGGCCACCGCGCCACAGTCGTTCGGCAGCGCGCTGACGCCGGCCAGCACCGCGTCCTGGGCGGCGAGGGCGTCGCGCAGGGCGGCGACGAGCTCCGCGGGCGGGCACTGGTGCGTCACGACGTAGAGTGTGGCGAGGACATCATGGGAACCGAGCCGGCCCGGCGAGCGAGGCGTCATCGCGGCCGGGTCGAGCACCAGCCGGTCGGCAAAGAGCAGGTCGCCGTCCGGCGCGCTGGCCGCCAGGTCGGCATAGTAGAGCGTATAGGCGTGGGCCTCGCCCCGGGCCACCCGGCCGGGCAGCAGCGTCTCCCCGAGGATGACGCTCGCGGTGGGGTCAACGGTGAGGCCGAGGCGCTGGTAGTAGCGCGCGTCGCGGAAGGGGATGACCGGGTCGGGCAGGTATTCGAGGTAGGCGCCCGCTCCGACGCGCAGGTTGATCAGCTGGCTGGCGAAGTTGTCGGCCATGCGATAGAGCTTGCTGGCCGCCTGCGTGGTGATATGCACCGCCGCGCCGGGCGCGCAGGTGATGTCCATCCGGTAGCGGTCGCCTTGCAGCAGGCCGTCCCCCCCTTGCAGCAGATACAGGAAGGCCATATCTGGCCGCCCCGGATCAATGTAGATGGGGTGGAAAAGGTACAGCGGCATCTGCTGGAAGTGGCGGACGAGGCGGGTGGCGCCGGCGACCGGTGCCAGCGCCAGGTCGAGCACCCCCACCTTGCCGGCGCTCCCCACGCCCAGGTGGGCGACCGGCGTATCGAACACCTGGAAGGGCACCGGCAGGTCGGGCGGGGTATACCAGCAGGGGTCGCGGTATGACGCGGCGCTCACGCCGGTTGCCCCACGGTGACGCGCTCGATGCGCTGCAATACCTCGCGCAGGCCCTCGCCGGTGAGGCAGTTGGTGAAGACGAAGGGCCGCTCGCCGCGCGCGTGCCGCGCGTCGCGGTCCATCACCGCCAGGCTTGCGCGCACATAGGGGGCCAGGTCAATTTTGTTGATGACCAGCAGGTCGGAACTGGTAATCCCCGGCCCGCGCTTGCGCGGAATCTTGTCCCCTTCCGCCACATCAATCACAAAGATGAAGTAGTCGGCCAGCGCCGGGCTGTAGGTGAGCGTCAGATTATCCCCGCCGCTCTCCAGCAATACGAGGTCGGCGTCCGGGAAGCGCTGCGTCAGTTCTTCCACCGCGGCCAGATTCATCGTCGGGTCGTCGCGCACAGCGGTGTGCGGGCAGGAGCCGGTCTCGACGCCGACCACGCGTTCCGCCGGCAGCACGCCTGCCAGGGTGCGCCGTACATGCTGGGCGTCTTCCTGCGTGAAGATATCGTTGGTGATGACGACCGGCCGGCGGCCGTCCGCGCACAGCAGCGGGACGAGCGCTTCGATCAGCGCCGTCTTGCCGGATCCCACCGGCCCGCCAATCCCGATGCGGGGCACGGTGTGGTCATCGGCGGCGGCCAGCGAGGCGGGCGTCGCGTGAGTATGCGGATGCTGATGGTCTGCGGCGTGATCCATTGCGCCGTCTCCTTTCGGTGTCAATGTGGCAAGCAGCCCGCGCGCCGGTGGGTCAACTCATGAACAGCCGTACGTCGGCTTGCTCGTGGCGCATGGTCATGATGTCTACGAGTGGCACGCAGCCGCCGATATCGGCCACGCCCTGGTCCTGGGCGGCGTGCGCGGTCTCCGCGATCACCGGCTTGAGCTGGTGCAGCACGGCCTGGGCAACGCGGTGATCCAGTGCGCCCAGGCGCACACTGGCGCCCACGCAACTCGCGGCGAAGGCATACAATTCGCCCGCCACCGCTCGTTCGCGCGGGACGCCGAGCGTGGCCAGGGCGAGACCGAGAACGACGGCCTGGTTGCCGGGGGCCGCGCCGTGCCGGACGCGCACGGCGTAGGCAGCCAGGTCGTCGCCCCCGAAGAGCTGGCCGGCCAGGGTCAGCAACTGCCGCCCGGTACGCAGCGACGCCTCGCGCACTTCGCGCGCGAGTTTCACGGCAGTCAGCCGCGTGTCGGCCCGCGCCGCCAGGTCGAGGTCGCCCGCCGTGGCCGCGCGGTGCGCGCAGGCCAGCGCCACCCCATCCGCCGGCCCGACACCGTAGCGCAGGTAGTCGGTCAGCAGCCCCGCCAGGGCGCCGGGCTGCACCTGGCCCGCCTGGGCAAAGGCTTCCAGCCCGTGTGACAGGGTGTACAACCCGCTCGGGAAGAGAGAGTCGGCCAGTTGCAAACTGCTGAGAAAGGCCAGGACGTCGTCGTGGCCGGTCGTTGCTGTCATCAGCGCACCTCGCCGCGCCCTACGCAATAAAGAAGAGGTGGGTCAGGGCGAGCCGGTCGGCCGCCGGCACCGTCGCCAGTTTCCCATCTACGTAGACTTCGTAGGTCTCTGGGTCAATGCGGATCTCCGGCGTGGCGCTGTTGCGTACCATCGCCGCTTTCTGGAGGCCGCGACAGTTCCGCACCGGCGCAATCTGCCGCCCCAGGCCGAGGCTGGCCGGCACGCCCAGCTCGATGGCGGCCCGGGACATGAAGGTGACGCAGGTGCGCTGTACCGCGTTGCCCAGCGCGCCGAACATCGGGCGATAGAGGACAGGCTCCGGCGTTGGAATCGAGGCGTTCGGATCGCCCATGATGGACCAGTTGATCAGGCCGCCCTTGACCACCAGCTTCGGCTTCGCCCCGAAGGTAGCCGTGGGCCACAGCACGATATCGGCCAGTTTGCCCGGTTCCAGCGAGCCGATGACATCGGCGAGGCCCATCGTGATGGCCGGGTTGATCGTCAGTTTCGCCAGGTAGCGCAGCACGCGGAAGTTGTCGTTATCGGGGCTGTCCTCCGGCAACTTGCCGGTCTGGCGCTTCATCTTGTCGGCGGTCTGCCAGCAGCGGGTCACGGTCTCCCCGATGCGGCCCATCGCCTGGGAGTCGGAGGAGTACATGCTGAGGACGCCGAGGTCGTGCAATACATCCTCCGCCGCCTCGGTCTCCGCGCGGATACGGCTCTGGGCGAAGGCGACGTCCTCGGGGTTGTGCGGATCGAGGTGGTGCGTCACCGTGGTCATGTAAAAGAGGTTGTCGGTTGTATCGGTCGTGAACGGCCGGGTGGGGTTGGTGGACGAGGGGAGGATATTGGGCAGGCCGGCGATCGCCATGATGTCCGGCGCATGGCCGCCGCCCGCGCCCTCGATATGGTACGCATGGATGGTGCGGCCATTGATGGCGCTGATGGTGTCGGCAACATAGCCGTATTCATTCAGTGAGTCCGTGTGCAGGGCCACCTGGATGTCGTACTCGTCGGCGACGCTCAGGGCACAGTCAATTGCGCTGGCGGTCGCCCCCCAGTCCTCGTGGACCTTCAGCCCACATGCGCCCGCCTCGATCTGCTCGCGCAGCGTGCCGGGCAGGCTGCTGTTGCCCTTGCCGAGCAGGCCGATATTCACCGGCAGGGTCGCGGTGGCCTCCAGCATCCGGGCCAGGTTCCACGGCCCCGGCGTCGAAGTCACCCCTTTCGACCCATCGGCCGGCCCGGTGCCGCCGCCGACCAGCGTGGTCACGCCGTTGCTGAGACCATGAGCGACCTGTTCCTGGCTCAGAAAGTGGATGTGGGTGTCTACCGCGCCGGGGGTGGCGATGAGGCCCTCGCCGGAGATTGCCTCGGTGCCCGCGCCGACGATCAGGTGCGGGTCCACGTTGTCCATCACGTAGGGATTGCCGGCGTGGCCGATGCCGGCGATCTTGCCATCTTTGATGCCGATGTCGGCCTTGACGATGCCGAGGATGGGGTCCATCACAATCACGCTGGTAATCACCAGATCGAGCACGCCCTCGGCGTTCGTCAGGCCGGGGGTCTGCCCCATGCCGTCGCGCATCGTCTTGCCGCCGCCGTAGATCACTTCGTCGCCGTGGACGAGCAAGTCGCGCTCGATGGCGCAGATGAGGTCGGTATCGGCCAGGCGAAAGCGGTCGCCAACGGTCGGGCCGAAGAGCTGGTTGTACTGCTTGCGCGGAATATCGGTCATGACTGCTGCTCCTTGCCCTGGCCCTGGTGCTGCTCCTTACCCTGGCGCTGGACCACCTTTTTGCCCTGATCCTCTTTCGCCAACCGGCTGGTCACCGCGGCGGTCTCCTGCTCCAGGTTGTCGTCTATGCCGGCGAACTCCAGGTCACGGGCGCGCTCCAGCGCCTCCTTGAGGGTCCACTTTGCCTGCACACTGCCATTGACCAGGCCGTTGAAGCCGATGACCCGCTTCATGCCCCCGAACTCGACGAGTTCGACTTCCTTCTCGTCGCCCGGCTCGAAGCGGACCCCGGTGCCGGCGGGGACATTCAGATGCATACCCATGGCCTGGACCCGCGCGAAATCCAGCGCACGATTAACCTCGAAGAAATGGAAATGCGAGCCGATCTGGATCGGCCG
>DASUBC010000748.1:0-2084 GCA_035763465.1 Thermomicrobiales bacterium | reverse complement strand
CGGCGGGCCGCATCATCGCGCGCCAGCAGACGCCGACGCAGCCCGAACACGGGGTTGACGCCGTGCTCGACCGGATCGCCGAGGCGGTCGCGGGCGTCGTGCGCGCCACGAACCTGTCTGCTGATACGCCGGTGGGGGTGGCGCTGCCGGGACCAGTGAACCCGCGCACCGGCTATGTCGGCCTCGCGCCGAATCTCGGCTGGGAGGACTTGCCGATTCGTGACCTCCTGCAAGAGAAATTGCAGCGGCCGGTGGTCGCGGGCAACGACGTCAACACCGCCGCGCTCGGCGAGTGGCACTACGGCGTAGGACGCGGCACACGCCATCTCGTCTTTCTCGCCGTCGGCACCGGCCTGGGCAGCGGCGTCGTCGTGGACGGCACGTTACTGGTGGGCCATGAGGGACTGGCGACCGAAGCCGGGCACATGGTCATCGCCCTTGACGGGCCGCCGTGCCATTGTGGCGGCCGGGGCTGCCTCGAAGCGTTCGTGAGCGGCTGGGCCATCGAACTGGCCGCGCAAAATCTGCTCGACAGCGGCCGGCCCAGTCTGCTGACCGACCTGATGCGACAGCGCGGCGAGCGCCTGAGCGGGACGCTCATTACCGAAGCCGCGCAGCAGGGCGACGCTGTCGCGACGGAAGTGCTGGCGCGGGCCGGTCACGCGCTGGGCATGGCGGTCGCCTCGCTCGTGCATCTCTTCAACCCCGAAGTCGTCGCGATCGGCGGCGGTGTCGTGGCCGCCGGCCCGCTCCTGTTCGACCCCGTGCGCGCGGCCGTCCAGGCCCACGCCATGGCCGCCTTCACGCGCCACCTCCAGATCGTGCCCTCCGCACTCGACCAGGACGCGGGCCTGCTCGGCGCGGCCGTCCTCGCACGCACACCCTGATCCCACCTGCGTCACGGCGCACTCGTGACATTTGGCACATGGCGGCGCCGCCGCCGTGCGCTATCCTGGCTATGTCACCAACGTCGCCGGGCAACGTAGATCGAAAAGACGATCACGCCGGACGACTGGCAGGAGGGCACAATGTGGTGGTGGGGTATGGACTGGAATATGGCTGGTATGCACTTCAGCTGGTTCTGGGGCGCGATGATTCTCTGGATAATCTTTGCGAAAGCGTCCCGGTACGGGCGGCGCGACCGCTCCCAGCGTTACCAGCGACGCTATGCTCCGCCGGCGCCCGTGCCGCCACAGTCCGCGCCCGCGCCGCAGCCGGCGCCGACGCGCGAAGAGCAACTGGCGGCGCTTGGCGAACGCTACGCCCACGGCCAGCTTGACCGCGCCGAATACGAGACGCGCCGCTCGCAATTGATGGGCGAAGCGCCCGCCGCCACGCCCCAGGAAAACAGTGAGTGGCCGAACCTCAGCGAGTCGTGAGTGCGTGAGTCGTGAGTGCGTGAGTGCGTGAGCAGGTTCAGAACAGCACGGTGCTTGCGACTCACGCTCTCACAAAGCGTGTGGCGCTGAGGAAGCCGATCGGGTGTTTCGTCGCCCCGTCCAGCGCCAGGTCGGCCAGTATCTCACCGATTACGCTTGAAAACTTGAAGCCGTGGCCGGAAAAGCCGCAGCCATAGACGACCTGCTCATGCGCTGGGTGCCGGTCGAGGATGAAGTGCCGGTCCGGCGTATTGGTATACATGCAGGTCAGTGTCCAGAGCGCGTCACCGCCCGCGCCAGGAAGGTAGCGGTCGAGCACCGCGCGGAGCGCCGCCACTTCGCCCTCGTCCACCATCCGCCGGATGGTTGCCGGCGTACAGACCTCGCCCGTATCATGTCGCCCGAATTTCACTCCCTGGCCGGGCAGCGCCGGGAAGCCGTAATACTCCCCCTCCAGCACCGAGAGGATATAGATTGGGCAGCGGCCCGGCGCGAAGCGGTCCGGCTCTGCCGGCGCGAAGTGAACGTTGACGATGCGCTGCACCGTCAGCGGCAGCCCCAGGCCGGCCAGCACGGCGGCGCTCCACGGACCGGCGGCGATCACCAGCCGCGCGGCCTGGTACGTGCCCTGCGCCGTGTCCACGCGCACCCCCGCTCCGTCCGCTGACCAGTGCCGCACCGGCTCGTTGAACTGGAGGACGGCGC
>DASUBC010000747.1:0-6036 GCA_035763465.1 Thermomicrobiales bacterium | reverse complement strand
GCCGCGCGCTTCCGCGAGCGCCAGGTAGTAGGCGGCGTGCTGAGACCGGATAGCGTCCTCCTCCCCACTCACCGCCAGGCGCTCCGCCGCGTACTCGCGAATTGTCTCCAGCATCCCGATCCGGACGTCGCCCGCGTCGTCTGTCGTCCGGCGGAGGAGGCTGGCGCGGAGGAGCGCCTCCAGGCAGGCCAGGACGTCAGCGGGCGCGTCGCCCGCATCGCCGCCAATCGCTTCGATGGCCGCCAGGCTGGCGCCCCCGGCGAAGACCGCCAGGCGCGCGAAGAGCGTCTGCTCCGCTGGGGCGAGCAGGGCATGGCTCCAGTCGAGTGTGGCCCGCAGCGTGCGCTGGCGGGCCGGGAGGTCGGCCGCCCCACCCGTCAGCAACGGCAGCCGCGAATCGAGGCGGGCCAGCAGCGCACGGGGCGATAGGAGTTGCAGCCGGGGCGCGGCGAGCTCCAGGGCCAGCGGCAGGCCATCCAGCCGGCGGCAGATCGCGACGACCGCCGCGACGTTCGCCGTGGTGAGCGCGAAGCCGGGCTGGGCCGCGCGCGCCCGGTCCAGGAAGAGCCGGACGGCCGCGCTCTGCCCCGCCTGGTCGGCCAGGGGGACGGCGTCCGGCGCCGGGAGGGCCAGCGGCAGGACGGGGAACTGCTGCTCGCCCCGAATCTCGAGCGGTGTCCGGCTGGTCGCGATGACCTGGAGGCGCGGGGCAGCCGCGAGCAACGCCGCGAGTTGCGGGGCCGCATCTAGCACCTGCTCACAGTTATCGAGCACCAGCAGCGCCGGCTGCTCCCCAAGAGCCGCCGCCAGGCTGGTCAGGAGCGCCTGACCGCTGACCTCCCGCACACCCAGCGCCCCGGCGATTGCCGGGAGCACGAGCGCCGGCTCCGTGAGAGCGGCGAGCGAGACGACCTGCACCGCGCCGGGGAAATCGGCGCGCAGTTCAGCGGCCAGGTGGAGCGCGAGCCGCGTTTTGCCGACACCGCCCGGCCCGGTCAGCGTCAGCAGGCGGACTGGCGTCCCCCCGTGCGCGTCGTGACGCAACAGCGCCAGCGCGGTCGCCACCTCCTGCTCCCGCCCGATAAGCGGGGTCGGCGGCGTCAGCAGCGGCGACGCGCCGTTCGGGCGGGGGCGGTCACGCTCGGCGGTCTCCAGGTCCGGGCGCGCGGCGGCGCGCAGTTGGGCCTCGTGCTCAGGCGGAAGGGCGAGTGCCCCCACCAGCAGGGCCACCGTGTCGAGCCGGGGCGCGCGGCCACCGTCCCGCTCCAGGTCGCCCACCGCCCGCGCCGAAACGCCCGCGCGCTCGGCCAGCGCCTCCTGCGTTAGCCCCGCCGCCAGGCGGTAGCGCCTGAGCAGCCCCCCGAAGGCCGAAGATGGGGTCGCCATACCCGCTCCGGTTTCTTCCCCAGCCGGGGAACCGGTTGACCACCAGCCGCCATGTGTCCCTCAGCATAGACTGCACCGCCAGGGACGTCCAGCCATACGTACAGGTGTACGAGTTCACAGTCGTGAGTGCGTAAGTCGTGAGAACGCTGGATGGACGCCACGCCAGTAGTCGGGCGCCGTGCTGTTCTAAACCTGCTCACGCACTCACGACTCACGATTGTGAACTCATACGTACAGGTGTCCGCCGCGCTGAAACGGGAGGCGAACGGGAGCACAACAGGAGGTCAGCGTCATGGCGCCACGAATGGCTGAGGCGCAGACTGAAGGTGGGGAGTTACCTGCTGGCTGCCGAACCGCTATGGCGAGCGGACGAGCGGCCAACACCACCAAGGAGCTGGGCTATGCGGCATCTGGACGACGCGGACCTTGTCAATACGGCCTGGGACGACCCGCTCGCGCGTCTCGACGGCGAACTCACCGCCCTGCGTGCGCGCCTGGCCGCCGTCGAAGCCGCTGTCGGCCGCCCCGGTCCGCTCGGCACACCAGCGCCGCCCACGCTGCCAGCCCTGGCCCAGCGCCTCGCCACACTGGAGCGGCAGGCGGGCATTGTCCCCGGCCTCGACCTGCTGACCGGGACACAGGCCGCGCCCACGGCACGGTCGGCCAGTGCCACCCCCGCGCCGTCCTCGCGCGGCCAGGTCTGGCGCGACCGGGGCCAGGCGGTGCTCGCGGCGCTACTGCTGCTGGCCGTGTTCGCCTGGCTGCTGCGGCTCCCGGTGCAGAGCCAGGATGCGGTCCTGCCGCCCGCCGCCAGTGCGTCCATGGCGCCGGCGCCCAGCACGCCCACACCGCTCACCGTGCCCGCCAGCGCCGTTCCTTACCCGGTCGCGCCGGTATGTCTATCACCCGTGGGGGCGGCAGGAGAGGACTGCGCCACACCGGACCAGCCGGCGCTGGCGACGCCCATTTCGGACACCGGCGCCGGCTGGCTTGCTGCGCTCGTGCCTATCCCACCACTATTAGCCACCGACCAACCGCTGGCATCCCAGTGCGGCACGGCCTGTTAGCCGCCACACCACACCACCGTGCGGCGCAGCGCACAACCAAAAGCGCGAAGCCGGCATTCGGCCTCGCGCTCTCGTTATGTGCTCGCTACTCGCTACTCCCGACTCCCTACTCGCCTCACCGCGACGGCGGGGTGCGGCGGAGCAGGCGCGGGTCGCTCGTCGGCGGTTGTGGCTCGTCGTCGTCCTCTTCTTCATCGAGCGACGGCTGGCCGGTGTTCGGCGCGCTGGCAGGGTAGGGGCGCTGCGGCTCGAACGCGCGCGGGCCGGGCGCGCCGCTGTCGCCGTTCTCGCCATGGTCGCGCACGCCGAAGCGGTCGGGCAGCGAGCCGGACCCATAGGCGGGGCGGACAGCGCCGCGCGCCAGCGTGCTGGTGCCGAACGAGCGCGGCGGCAGGTCGGCGCGGGCGTAGATGCGCGCGTTCGCTTCCAGGTCAATGAAGCGGTCGGCGACGTCAATCAGGTCGGTGGAGGTCTGGCGCGGGGTGGCGGCGACCTCGACGCGCAGTCCGGCGCGCTGGGCGGCGTCCACCAGGCTGACGAAATCGCCATCGCCGCTGACGATAATCGCCACGTCAATGTGCGGCGCCTGGGTCAGCAGGTCAATGGCGAGTTCCATATCGAGGTTCGCTTTGGTGGTGCCGTCCTCGTAGCGGCGCAGCAGTTTCGTCCGCACCCGGAAGCCGTTGCGACTGAGCCAGGTGATGAAACTATGGCTGTTCTCGTCGTCCTGCGCGACGCCGAGATACGCGTACGCGCGCTGGAGCCGGCGGTCGCCAACCAGGAATTCGAGCAGGCGCGCGTAGTCAATGCGGATGCCCATATCTTTGGCGGCGAAGTAGAGGTTGGACATATCGAAGAAGATCGAGACCCGATCAAACTCTTCACGACGGGCTGGCATAGACTCCTTCTTTCACGAAGCGGGTACTGGCTGGCCGCTGGGTACACCTGTTGCCAGGCGAGGCATCGCCTGGTGGATTGGATCTGCCGCTGAATGCCGCGCTGCTATCAACTGGAAACCACTCTGAAAAGCCATACCGCAAACACGGGCAGCGCCCGCGTACCGTGCCTGCCAGTGTACCAGACAACTGGTGTTGACGCAAAGGGAAGGGAAGGCTGCGGTGCCCATTCCGTAGGGTGTGGAGCGAGGAAGGGGGAGAGACGCAGGAGCCGGTGGGACTGGCCCAGCGCCAGTCCCACCGGCTATCGTGTGTCTAGCGCGTCAGGGGTTGCGGCGGCAGGTGGTCAGCATCAGGCGCCCCACTGGTCGGTGGACGATTGGAGCCGCCGTGGGACGTGCCTGGCCGGGTTCAGGCCAGCGTGCCGGGGATAGGCGCGGGGCCAGCGGAGCCGCCCAGCGCCTCGCTGGGGTCCAGCCAGCCGGCGAGGGCGACCAGCAGCCCGGCCAGCGCCGCGCGTGGACTGAAGGACGGCCGGGCCACTGCCTGCGTCTGGGCGCGGTGCGCGCTCAGAGCGCGCCGCTCGGCCTGCCGCTGCTCGTTGATGGTGTAGACCACGGACGGGTGCCAGTTCTCCATCGTCGTGCTCCTTTCAGCACTGGCCCGGCGGTGTACCGGGCGACTGGTCTTTCGATAGTGCTACTCTACGCCGGTCCACGGGGCAGCACATCGTGAGAACTGCGTATTTGCGCGGGCGCCTGCGTGCGGTGGGCGCATACGCAGAACTACGTAGGTGGACGCGGCCCTCACAGGCTGCCGCCTAGCTGTTCAGCATTAGGGGCCCGGCGGGAGGGGTCCCGGATTGAAATCCGGGCCTGGGCGCACTGGCGTGCGAACGAAGTCCGCTGCGCGGACTGGCGGCTGGAAGGCCGGTAACATCACCCGCGCCGGTGGAACACAATCCGCCGTGCGGATTTCGTCCAGGCGCCAGCCTGCCCAGCACGGGATTTCAATCCCGTGCCCCGCCCGCCAGGCCCCCAAGGCTGAACTGATACTCCGCCGCCCATGGGTGAGGGCCGTCCGAGGGCCACCCCCTGCGTTCCGCGCGCAAATGCGGCATACTTGCTGCGCTGGGGAACCGCTGGGACAAGCGAGGAGCGATGAGCGAACGCGCGCTGCGGCAGGAGACGAGCCAGAAGGATCGAGAACGCCCGGCCCAGGCGCCAGGCGAAGCGGACGCTACGACGCCGGCGTGGTCGCGCGAACGGCTGGCCGCCATTCTGGACGGCGTCTCCGACGGCATCACCGTGCAGGACGCGACCGGGCGCTTGCTCTACGCCAACGAGGCCGCCGCCCGCGCCATCGGCTATCCCACTGTCGCCGCGCTCCTCGCCGCGCCCGCAGGCGCTCCCGCCGGGCGCTTCACGGTGGTTGACGAAGCCGGCCAGCCCGTCCCGCTGGACCAACTCCCCGGCCGGCGCACGCTGCGGGGTGAGCCGATCGCCGAGCAGGTGCTCGGCTTCCAGCGCGCCGGCGCGACCGAACTGCGGTGGGCGCGGCTCAAGACGAATCCCGTGCTCGACGCCGCAGGGCGGGCACAACTGGCTATCACCATGTTTCAAGACATTACGGCGCAGCGCCAGGCGGAGCAGACGCAGCGCATTCTGATGGACGCCGCGCGCGCCTTCGCCGAAGCCAGCCTCGACCTGCCGGAAGTCTTGAACCTGGCCGCCCGCCAGGTCGTCGCCGCGCTGGGCGACACCTGCGTGATTCGCCTCCTCTCCGCCGACGGCCTCTGGCTGGAACCGGCGGCGTTCTACCACCCGGACCCTGCAGCGCGGGCCTTCGGGGACGCGATGATGCGCGCGGCGCCCGAGCGCAGCACCGAGGGTCTCAACGGCCAGGTCGTGCGGACGGGCGAGCCGGTCTTCCTGCCGGTTGTGGACCAGGCGCAATTCGTGGCTGCCATCAAGCCGGAGTATCATACCTACCACGCGCGGTTCGGCACCCATAGCGTGCTCATCGTGCCGCTGCGGGTACGCGGGCACATCCTCGGCGTGTTGAGCATCGCCCGCGAGACGCCCGGCCGTCCCTATACACCGGCGGACCAGGCGCTCTTGCAGGAACTGGCCGACCGCGCGGCGGTCGCCATCGAGAACGCGCGGCTCTACCAGGAGGCGCAAGCGGCGGTGCGGGCGCGCGACCAGTTCCTCTCCATCGCCGCGCACGAACTCCGCACGCCGCTCGCCAGCATCCACGGCTACATCCAGTTGCTCCGGCGGGCGCAGGCGCGTGGGCAGGTGGACGCCGACCGGCTCGCGCGCTATCTGCCCACGCTGGATAGCCTGGCGAACCGGCTCGGCGGCCTGGTGGACGACCTGCTCGACGTCTCGCGCCTGCGGCTGGGGCAACTCCCCTTCCGTCCACGGACGCTCGACCTCGTCGCGCTGGTGCGGACAGTCGCCGCGCGTGACGACGAGCAGGCGCTGGCGGAGCAACCGCTCCTGCTCGACCTGCCGCCCGGCGCCTGCTGGGTCAACGCCGACGCCGACCGGCTGGAACAGGTGCTCGCCAACCTGCTGAGCAACGCGCGCAAATACTCCCCGGCCGGGGGCGCCATTCGGGTGACGTTGCGGCCGGACGGCGCGGGCGTGCTGCTCTGCGTGCAAGACAGCGGCATCGGCCTG
>DASUBC010000746.1:0-2057 GCA_035763465.1 Thermomicrobiales bacterium | reverse complement strand
CGCCAGGCGCGCAGCCCGCCCTCCGGCGCGAGCGCGGACCACGCCGGCTCATCGAAGATGGCCAGCGCGAGCGCAAAGGTCGGGTAGGCCATCGCCGGGTCGCCCTGCACCTGCGCGCACAGCCGGGGGATGCGCGTGTCCAGTTCGAGCGCCGCGCAGAGCAACAGCACATGCTGTTCAAAGCGCGTCAAGTCCAGGCGCTGCGCCAGGGTATAGAGCGCCGGCTGCCCTGGCATGTTCTCGGCAATACGCATGGCCGTGGCGGCTTCCTCAACCTGCTCCTGCGTGACTCCCTGCGGCGCCGGCAGCGCCAGCGGTGGGGGCGGTGGCGCGGGGGATGAACGCCCGAACCAGCCCCCGCGCGTGGAAATTGCTTCGCTATCGGCGAGTGACGAAGCCGGCGTGATTGGCGGGGCGCCGCGCGCGGTCGCGTGCCATTCCAGCAGGAGCCGCAGCCAGTGGAGCACGGCCGCCAGAAAGCGCTCGTTACCGGTCGCCCAGTCGGTCGGGTCGCTCATGCGATCGTCACTTTCTGCGTGGGGTCGAAGCGCGGCGGCGTGACCGAGCGGTCCACCAGTACACTATCAACGCCGTCAACACGCAGGCGCAGCCAGTATTCACCGGGCGCGGCAGCGGCGATGGCGAAGTCGAGCGTATCGGTCAGGGCTGCATGGGGCGCGGCGAGGGTCTCGCGGTCGCCAAGCAGGAGTGAGGCGCGCTGGTCCGGCCGCACCTGCGGCGCGCAGGTGAGCCGGAGGCGCACGGTACCGATGCCGTCGCGCACGGCGTTGAGCGGGAGCGGCGAGATGATCGCCGGCGCCAGCGGGAAGGGTAGCTGGTTGGTCAGCACGGGCAGCGCGGCCGGGTCGTCGGCCAGTTGCTGCGCTGACGGCGGAATGACGGCGGCGATCTGGTAGAAACCGGCCGGGAACCGCGCCGGATCGTTCGGCAGGCGTACCTTCACCTCAGTTGCAGTTGTCTCGACCAGCGCGGGCGGCGGGATTGCGAGTGGGTCGGGCAGCCGGGGGTGGCTCAGGCGCACCGCGTTCGCGCCGTCGAGGTGGTGGCCGGTCAGGGTAATGACGTCGCCCAGGCGCGCGGCCAGCGCCTGATTCGGCAGCGCCAGGTTGAGCAAGGTCGGGAAGGGCAGTACGGGGTCGCCCAGCGCCACGGGGCCGCGGTCGTCGCGCCCACGGGTCAAGGCCGGCAATGGCGTCCGGGTGGGCAGGGTGCTTTCGATCAGGACGACCGACGCCTGGTAGGCGGCCGAGACCCGGTATTGCGTCTGGAACGTCGTCCAGAGTTTTGACATCTCCTCCAGGGTGAATGGCTGCGCCGTGATACGCACCCGTTCAACCTGCTGATCCAGGTCGTTACCCGGCAGCGCGGCCCTGATCTCGTCCGCGCCCAGCAGCGGGTGGTCGTGCAGGACACTCATTGCGCGCCCCAGCAGCCGGTGGCCCAGCGTGTCGTCATCGTCCGCGCCATAGGCGGTAATGAGGTAGTGCAGAATCAGTGGCAGGGGCGGCTGGCCGGTCTCGCCCGCTTTCACCTGCCGGGGCATATCCATATTGCGCCAGGCGGCGTCGAGCGTGGTCTGATAGAGGAAGAGGTTGAGCTGGTTACCGGCGCCGTTGCCGCGCGCCTTGTCGGGCGGGCGCGTCGTGACCTCCGCGCCGGGTAGGTCGGTGTTGATGCCCGCGAAGAGCAGATTGCGCACCGTCGCGGTGACGGCGGCGATGGCGAGCGAATTGCTCATCGGCGGCCTCCGTTCCGCTGGCGCAGGTAGTCTTCCAGGCTCAACGTTGGCGGCGCGGGCCGCGCGGCTCGCGCTGGCGTCTCCGCCGGGACCGCGCGCACCTCGACCCGCCCGATGGTCACCTGGATTGACGGCGCGGCCTCCCGCTGTGGTTCACTCGGGCGCGGCGCTGGTGTGGGCACGGTCAGGGGCCGCACCTGCGGCTGCGCCAGAATTGCCTGGCGCGGCGAGGACGGCAGAATACGCTGTGTGCTGGGTGTGAGCGGAGCGGGCTGAGCGGGCACGGGACCGGCCGGCG
>DASUBC010000745.1:0-2983 GCA_035763465.1 Thermomicrobiales bacterium | reverse complement strand
ACGCCTACCGCCAAGAAGGTCTACGACCTGCGCCACGCCTGCCTGACCGGCTGGCTCAACAGCGGCGTACCCGCACCGCAGGTCGCCGAGTGGGCCGGCAACAGCGTGCCGGTTCTGCTCGGGACCTACGCCAAGTGCATTGGGTGCGGCTCTCGTTGAGGTGTAGTGACTACGTGTTTGGTGGTATGAGTCCGGCTTTGAACCGGGCGAGGTGGTTCCGCTGGTGTTCTTGCCGGGTGTGGAAGCGCCAGTACTGGTCGAAGTCGCCGTTGGAGCGCAGGGCGCGCAGTTTCAGGACGGCTTCGGCGCCGTCCAGGCCCCAGCGGGCGCCGGTGATGTCCATGCGGTCTTTCACCAGATGGCGGCAGGCTCCTTCGATGATTCCAGTGGCGATCGGCCATCCGTTCTTCAATGCCTTGTCGTAGTGCAGGTAGTCCTTCTTGCCGGTCAGATAGGTGATCGCGTCGTCCAGTCCCTTGCGCTGGTGGGCGTCGAGCCCGGCTTCGCGTCCGGCTTGGTCGAGGTCGTCGATCACGCGCTGGGTGTGGCCGGCCAGCAGGTCGCGGCCGCGTTCGGCGACCCACGCCTCGGCGGCCGGGTCGGCGTTCTCGTGCAGGCACCAGGCTGCTTTCCACAGATATTCCAGGACGTGGATGAAGTCGACGATCACGTGGATCCTCGCCTTGCGGCGCCTGGCCTCGGCGTGGATCAGCTCGAGCTGGTGCGCCGCGCCGTCGACCAGCACGACCCAGCACCTCGCGTGCTTCGGGTCGCGCGCGCCGGCCTGGGCGAAGACATCGGCCACCACGTCGGCGGAGGGATGCTCGACGCTGCCGGTGAGGTACTTGTTGAACGCCTTCGGGCCTTGCTGCCGCTCGCCGGCCTCGCGCTCGGCCTGGTTCGGCAGGATGTCGCAGACTGCACGCACGACCGGCTCGGCGTCATAGACCGCGCCGATCTCGGCCATGCGCTTGCGCCCGTTCTTCTCCCCAGAGGCCAGGCGCGTGCGATAGGTGTTCGCGCCCTTCTTCGCCGCAGCCCTCGCGGTCTCGGTGCGCAGCGCCTCGGGCCTTATCACGATCCCCTTGCCGTCCAAGGACATCACCAGCAGGCTCTCGCAGGTGGTCGGCTCCGGCACCAGCGCGCCGTAGAAGCTCTCGATGTCGCGGGCGGCATCGACCGCCAACTCCTCGACCTGCCGCTTGCCGATCGTCGCGCCGGTATGGGCGCGCACGGCCTCGGCGGCGTCGTGGAAGCTGCCGCGCGAAGCCCAGATCGCGGCCATCTTCTTGACCCCGTGCGAGTGCTTGCCCACCGGCAGGTTCAACACCGCGTCCTGCAGGTAGAGGTTGTGCACGTAGTCGCCCCGGTAGGCAATCCGCGCGACCTGGACCGGACCGAACACCGTCGACAAGCCGCGCGAGCTGCGCCGCTCGATCCGGTTGCGCCCGATCCCCTCATCATCGGCCACCTGCTCGGCACGCTGCTCGGTCAAGGCGCGCAGGTGCAGGTGGGACTGGAACATCACCCGCAGGAACTCGCGGCCACACGCGGCCAGGTGCTCCTCGAGGCACCCGTGATCCATCCCGCGCGCCTCGGCCGAGGTCATCTGCGCCTCCAGCACCCGGTAGGCGCAGCGAGACACGGCGAACGCCTCCTCCAGCGCGGCGGCATCGCCGCCCGCCCCGATCCCCACCGCACTCACCGCGCCCGCCCCGGCGCGACGTACAGGCCCGGCTCGAGCGCCACCACCAGGCCCGACTTCGCCAACCGCCCCAGCCGATTGCGCATCGCCTGCACTGCGGCATCCCTCTCGCCCAGCACCTCGCACACCTCACGGGCCCGCAACGGCACATCAGAGCCCTCAATCACGCCCAAAGCAGCCGCCACCGCCTCCGGCAACACCGGCCCCGGCCCCGGCCCCGGCCCCGGCCCCGGCGACAACCGTCTCACGGACATCCGCGCCGAACGGTCATCACCACCGGGCCGAGACCCCGCAGATCCCGGCCCCAGCAGCGCCTGAACCGTCTCCCGCGTGATCACCAGCCGGTCCAGCTCCGTCTGCGCGACCGCGACCTGACCGGCCAACTCCTCCAGCCGGCCACGCACCTCGACCTCACGCGCTTCGAGCGCTTCCAACAACGACGGCATGCCACACGGCCCCTTGAAGATCAGAACCCGCACACCCAGGCGGGTCGCCCGACCGGCACGCTAGAGCCGTACGCCACCGTCAAAACGATGCTTGCCACACAAATCACCCGGACGATACAACTCCCGCGGAGCCGCACCCAACGCCGATGGCCAGGTACAGCAACGCCCACGCGTACAGGACATGAGCTCGGGCGAGACCGGCTCGGGCGGCGCTGATCTGATCGCGGACATTGTCGGGCAGTACGAGCCACAACGCGGGCCATACGGTGGCCAAGTCGAGGTAGTAGTCCCGATCGAGGCGCAGGGCGGCAGCGTTGATGCGGTCGCCGCTCCAGGTAGGTCGTTCGGGTGGCTCGACGGCGATGCGGTTCCGTCGCGCAGCCGCGCGGCGGCGCAGTGCGGGGTCCGGGCGGTCGGCAGGTTCTGGGGCCAGCGCTTTGCGGTGTTGGTCCTTGTAGTCGCGATCGGCGTGGCCCCAAAGCTGTTGTCTGCGGCGGGTTCTCCATCGGGCGGCAGCGCGGAGCGGAAGGGGCCAGGCGAGCCAGTCGGCGGCGAGCGCGACGCGTTCTGAGGCTGCGCCGAGGGTTTGGGCGAGCAGCCCGATGGCCGATGCCGCGCCCAGCAACGCTGCCAACAGCACGATCTGCCCGGCGGTCGTCGTGGCGTCGGGATTTTTGGCATACGCGGTGACGTGGCGGACGAGAAACGCCAAATTGAGGGCGTGGCTGTAGCCGAGCACGCCAGCGGCGCTTGCGACACCCACGTATAGAACTCCGGGCAGCACCAGCAGCGAGAACCACTGGTCTGCAAGCTTTTTGGCCAGTTCGTTCCA
>DASUBC010000744.1:0-6366 GCA_035763465.1 Thermomicrobiales bacterium | reverse complement strand
CCGAGCGTCGCGAGCTGGGCCGAGACGCTGGCATACTCGTCGCCGGTCAGGTAGCGCACGAGATCGAGCCAGTGGCAGCCAAGCCAGGTGAGAATGCCGCCGCCCGCGACCGCGCGCTTGAAGAGCCAGTGGTTGGGATTGCGCAGGCGTACCTGGGTGGTGACCATGCGTAATTCGACCGCAGTCAAGCGCCCGAGCGCGCCCGCCTGATACAGCTCGCGAATCTGGCGCATGGCCGGGTGCGCGCGGTTGAGATAGGCGACGCCAAAGGGCACGGGTTGACGGGCCAGCGCGGCGCGCACCGGCGCGAATTCGGCGGCCGACCGCGCGCAGGGCTTCTCGGCAAAGACCGATTTGCCGGCTTCGATCGCGCGGACCAGCGCCGCCGGCGTCTGGTCGTTCGGCAGCGCCACCAGCACATGGGTCACCGCCGGATCAGCCAGCGCCTCCGCCAGTTCGCCATAGACGCCCACGACTTTGGGCACTCGCGTCGCGACCTCGCTCGCCGCCTGCGTATCGGCGTCGCAGAGGACGACGCCCGCCACCTCGTCAAGCGCGTCGAGCGTGTCGAGATACATGCGAGCGTGCGGATGTGTCACTCCCACCAGCGCCACTGTGGTCGCCATCGGTCTACTTCCTTCCGCTCTTGCCGGACCTGCGCCAGCCCGGCAGTACTACTTCTTAGCCCGGAGTAGCCCGGAACTCCTATCCAGATGCATTGCGGCGGCGCGCGCGCCGCCCTAGAGTACTACTAATGAGGATTGTGGGCGACCGCGCGCTGCGTACTGCCGGTTTGCCTGCTGGCCTGCACCACACGAAGGAGAAGCACCGTGCCGCTGCCGCCACTCGGAACGAGCGAATTTACCGCGCAACTGACCCACCTGGATGCCCAGACTCGGCAGGAAATCGAGCAGAGCCAGCAACAGCAACAGGAAATCCGCCTGCTGCTCGGGCAGACGGCGAGCGAACTGGAAAAGCTGGGGCAGCGGGAGATCATGCTGGCCAACCGCGTACGCGATATGGAAGTCAATCTGGACTCGTATAGCCGGGCGGATATCCGCACGCTCTACAACACCAATCACGAGGTGCAGTTACGCCTCTTCATGATGCGGAGCCAGGCCGAGCAGCTGGAGAGCCGCCAGCAGAATCTCCGCGACTATCAGGAGAAGCTCCGCACCATTGTCGAGTTGTTGCAGGTGCAGCGCGAGTTGCTGGCCCAGCGGGAGGCCAGCGAGCGCCCGGTCACGGGGCGTTTAGCGGCCAACGCGACGGTGCCCGCCTGGCAACACGCGGTTGAGGTCATCGAGGGCCAGGAAGAAGAACGCCAGCGCCTGGCGAGCGAGATTCAGGATGGCCCGACCCAGTCACTGACGAACTTGCTCCTCCACCTGGAAGTCTGCCGGCATGTGCTCAAGCGCGATGTCGAGAGCGCGCAGAAAGAGCTGGACGCGCTCAAAGGAATGCTGACCGGCACCTTGCAGGAGACGCGCCGGCTACTCAGCGATCTTCGGCCGCTGGCGCTGGAGGAGATCGGTATTGTCGAAAGCCTGCGGCGGCACTTGCAGGAGGTCGGCCGCAATACGGGCCTTGAGGTCAGCATCAGCGCCGGCAACCTCGGCAGCCCGCTGCCACATCACCTCCAGATCGCCCTCTACCGGCTGCTCCACGACGCGATCGCGGCGCTGGCCGTGCCCGGTCAGAGTGGGAAGATCACGCTGACCCTGCAAGCCGACGCCGACCGCATCATCGCCCAGGCGGACGTGGCCGGCGACCTGGCAGCGGACGCCGGCAACCGGCTCAACGCGTATCTGAATGAACCGGCGCTCATGCATCGGCTAGAGCTGTTGGAAGGGTTCGGCGGCGTGGAATCTGAGACAGATCAGGTCACGCGCCTCGTCTTCCAGATTCCCACCCCGACGGCGGCGTGACGAGGAGATAGGGGATAGAAGTTCATCGCGGGCGCGGTGCTAGTAGACTAGCACCGCGCTGTGACGAGACTATCCCCTATCGCCTATTCCCTATCCCCTTACTTGTCGTCGTGCCCATGCGCTTCGATCGCGGCGGCGGCGCGGGCGCCGGCGGCGCGCTCCGTGCTATTCGCCGCCGTGCTCGGCGGGCCAGGCGCCGCGCCGGCGGCGGCATTGGCAGCGGCGAGTTTCTGGCTGAGATACCGCTCGCGGGCGGTGTCGGGAATCAGCAGCGTCAGCGGCACGGTGACGAGCAAGATACCAGCAAGTACCAGGAAAATCTTCGTCAGCCCCTCACCCTGATTGGGAAAGAAGGACAGCACCGTCACGACCATCGCGATACCGACGATGCCGCCGGTCATGCGGAACATACCGCGCAGGCCCGTAATCTCGGCCGCCTTCTTTGGCGCGAGGTCGAGCGCCGCGTTGTTCGACGCCGGTGACGCGATGCCCATGCCAAGGCCGCTGAACGAGACGACGATCGCCAGCAGCCAGAAGCCTTGTACTGTCACGCCGCCTACAGTGACGGACGTCCAGCCCTGCCCCAGTAGCAGCAGGGTCGTCATCACCAGCGCCATGCCGATCAGCATCGGCACGCGATAGCCGAGACGGATGATGAAGATGCTCGCCAGGGTGGAGGCCAGAATCATCAGGATGGCGCGCGGCGTGATGACCGTGCCGCTCTCCTGCGTCGAGAGGCCGAATTTCGTGACCGCATAGTAGGGGATGAACGAGAAGAACCCGAAGGACGCCGCGCCGAAGAAGAAGTTATAGAGATTTGCCGCCAGGAAGGGATTGCGAACCGCGAGGTTGAAATCCATCACCGCGTGCGGCGTCACCCGGATATGGCGCAGGAAGACGCACAGCAGCACGACGCTCGCCGCGACCAGCGCCCACGGCAGCGGGTGCCGCCAGTTGCCGGGCTGGTCGCCCAGTGTCGTCAGGCCATAGAGCAGCGAGACCATCGCGCAGGCGAAGATCGCCAGCCCGCGCACGTCAATATGCACCTGCTGGCGGCTGGTATTGACCAGGTCTTTCAGCAGGAAGAAGACGCCGATCAGAACGACAATGCCCAGCGGCACATTGATCGTGAAGAGCGACCGCCAGCCCCAGTGGGTCAGCAGGTAGCCGCCCAGGTTCGGCCCAATGATGCCGCCGATGGGAAAGATGCTGGTGAAGAGGCCGATAGCCTGTGCCCGCTGCTCTTTGAACTGGTCGCTGATGATCCCGACCGCCGACGGCATCAGCCCGCCGCCGCCGAGCGCCTGGATAGCCCGGAAGACAATCAGGAAGCCGATGGACGGCGCCAGGGCGCAGAGCAGCGAGCCGACCGTGAACATGGCGACGCAAACCAAGAAGACGCGCTTGCGGCCCAGGCTGTCGCTCAGTTTGCCGGCCACCGGCAGCATGATTACCTGGACTAGCTGGTACGCCGTCAGGGTCCAGCCGACCCAGGCCAGCGGCGCGTGCAAGTCAGTCGTCAGTTGCGGCAGGGCCACGGCGACGATCGTTGAATCAATGGACCCCATCAGGACGCCGAGCGCGGCGAGGCCGAAAAAGACGTAGCGCATCCGGTCTGGCTGCCGCATCCTCAGTCCTCCCGCTGCTCGTGCAGGTCACGCGCCAGGGCCGCGCTGAGCAACGTAATGCCGCGCGCGAAGCCCGCCGCTTCCTCCGGCCGCAACTGCGCGCAGACTTCGCGCACCTGGCGCGCGCGCCGCGCCAGCGCCTGTTCCAGTTCCGGCCTGGCGCGCTCGGTCAGCCAGAGGCGCACGACCCGGCGGTCCTCCATATCGCGTTCGCGCGCGACCAGGCCGAGGTCAACGAGCTGATCCACGACCTGCGTCGCCGCCGCGCAGGAGACACCGATGCGCCGTGCCAGTTCGCCCATCGTCAGCCCTTCGGCGCTGGCGAGCCGCAGCAGCGCCCGCATCTGCGCCAGGCGCAGCGTGCTTGTAACGCTGTTGCGCGAGACGGCGATTGCGCGCACGATCTCCGGCAGGCCATAGACAATCGTGTCAATTGTTTCGTCGGCGAGTACAGGCTCCGGTGGGCTGGTCGTTTGCATCATGTCGGCGGTATTCCTTCTCACGGTAAAATATTCACCAGCTTAAATATATCGCCTACTGAGATGCCTGGCAAGCGCGGTGCGCCCGAGTAACGGCTATAGGCGGCGACCTGGCGGTATCGCTTGCGCCCTTGCATTGCACGGCCAATGCTCGCATGATCTGCGTGGGGGGTGGCACGGGCCGCCAGAGATGAAGCGTACCAGGGGTTGGCAAGCGCCTGGCGCGCGGGGAATGGAGATGGCGCAGCCAGTCGCCGGGTTACGCGCGGCGATTAGCCGGCACATGCACTCGCCGTTGCAGGCGCCGCGTTCGTGGCGCTTCGGGCGGCGGCGTGGCCGCGCGCGGGCGATTCTGACGGTGCTGGTCGCGTTGAGTGGCGTGCTGAATATCCTCTCCGCGCTGATCGAGCGGGTCAACGCGATCGTCGCCGACTGGCCGCGCATCATCCCGGTGCCGATTTTGCACGGCACGCGCACGGCGGTGGTCGTCGCCGGCTTCGGCTTGCTCCTGCTGGCGCAGGGCTTGGGGCACGGCAGTCGCCTGGCCTGGGGGTTGACGGTCGCCACGCTAATCGGCGCGGCGTTGCTGCATCTTGTCAAGGGGTTTGATGTGCCGGAGGCCGCCATTCAGGGCAGCGTCGCGGCGCTCCTGGTCGTCTATCGCGACGACTTTCGCGCGCGGCCTGACCCGCCCACCCAGGCGGGCACGCTGCGCGCGGCCGTGCTCGCGGTGATTGGCCTGCCACTCTACACCGCGCTGGGTTTCCGGGTGTTGCACGCCTTCTTCATCCCATCGCCCCCTGTGAGCGCCATGGCGCGCGAGGCGCTGGCACGGCTGGTGCTCTCCTCCACGGGCGCCTTCAGGCCCGCAAGTTTTCAAGCCCGCTGGTTCCTCGACTCGATCAGTTTGATCTGGACACTGGCGCTGCTGACGATCGGCCTAGCGATTCTGCGGCCGGTGCTCCGCGCCACGCCAGAACAGGCGCACGACCGCGACCGGGCGCTGGCGCTCCTGCGCCAGTGGGGTGACGCGCCGCTCACCTACATGACAACCTGGCCGAGGAATACACTGTGGCTCACCGGCGCGAGCGACTCCTACGTGGCCTACCGGGTCGTCAATGGCGTAGCGCTGGTGCTCGGCGATCCCATCGGCACGCCGGGCGGCTGTGTGCGCGCGATTGACGAGTTCCTCGACCTCTGCGGTGCCAACGGCTGGATGCCGTGCTTCTACGGCACGACCGGGCGCTTGCTCGACAGTTACCGGGCGGCCGGCCTGACCGTGCTCCAGATTGCCGAAGGCACGCTGATCGATCTCACGACGCTGGAGTTCAAAGGCAAAGCCTGGCAAGACATTCGCACGGCGCTCAACCGGGCCGAGCGGGAGGGCATTACGTACGAGTTGCTGAACGCAGGTCAGGTTGACGCCGCGCTCCGCGCACAACTGCGGGCCATCTCGAACGCCTGGACCGCCGAGAAGGGTCTGCCCGAAATGGGGTTCACGCTGGGGACGCTCGACGAGCTGGACGATCCGCAGATCCGCGTTGCGCTCGCCCGCGATGCCAGCGGCGTGGTACAGGGCTTTACCACCTGGCTCCCAGTGTACGCCAATGGCCAGGTGCGGGGCTGGACGATTGACCTGATGCGCCGGCGGCTGGATGGCTTCAAGACCGTCATGGAGTTCGTGATCGCGCGGACGGCGCTGGCGCTGCGCGACGAGGGCTACGCCTACATCAGCCTCTCCTCAGCGCCACTGGCCCGCATCGAGCGCGAAGCGGGGGAAGTGTCGGTACTCCAACGCGCGCTCGATCTGTTGACCGAACTCCTGGAACCCTTCTACGGCTTCGAGTCGCTCTTCGCCTTCAAGCGCAAGTTCAAGCCACGCTGGGAGCCAGTCTACCTGGTCTTCCCTGGCGTCGGTGCGCTACCTCGCATTAGCGTCGCCATCGTGCGCGCTTATCTCCCCAATCTGGGCCGGCGCGACGTGCTTGAGCTGCTGAGGAGTCGTGAGTCGTGAGTCGTGAGTGCGTGAGCGCGTGAGAGGCCAGGTTAGCACTGTGCTGGCCGCCAGACGTCGCGCTCACCGAAGCAACTCACGACTCGCGCACTCACGACTTTTACCGCGGCGCCAGTTGCACCGCCGTACCGTATGACAGCACTTCCGTGATGCCATCGGCGACTTCATTCGCGTCGTAGCGCATACCGAGCACGGCGTTGGCGCCCATTGCGGCGGCATGTTGCAGCATCAATTCGAAGGCTTCTTCGCGCGCCTTCTCGCACAGCTCGGTGTAGAGGGTGATGTTGCCGCCGAAGAACGCCTGTACGCCAGCCCCG
>DASUBC010000743.1:0-11476 GCA_035763465.1 Thermomicrobiales bacterium | reverse complement strand
TCGCCGACGACCTTACCCGTCGCGTCGAACGTGATTTCCTTCGTGACCGTGCGGACCGTCAGGTCACCGATGATCTTGAAGGTGAGTTGCTGCCCATCGGTGTAGGGCGTATCCGGCAGCCCTTCCAGGCGCTTCGGCACGAAAGTCGCCGTCGGGTACTTGCTCGATTCGAGGAATTGCCGCCGGATGGTGTTGTCCCGCCGGCTCTGGTCCGAGGTCAGCTTGCTGATGTCTATGGTGATGGGGCCGATGCTGCTGGCCGAGGGCTTCGTCTTGTCAATGTAGATATCGCCGGTCAGCCCGTTCGTCGAGCCGATCGCCGTGTTGAAGCCCTGGCCCACGAGCGTCTCGTTGACGTGATAGGTCGCCTTGGAACTGTCCGGCACGATGGCGAAGCGCTTGGCATTGGGCGAGATCGGCATCGCCATCTTCGTGCCTGGCGAAGCGGTCGCCGCCTGACCGCTCGCGGTCGTCGTCTGGGTCGCGCTGCTGGTGGTTGCGGCCGTGCTCGTCGTCGTGGTCGGTGTTGTGCTGGCTGCGGTGGCGCTGGCCGTTGTGCTTGTAGTAGTGCTGGGTGCGGCACTGGTCGTAGCGCTCGCCGGCGCGCTGCTGGATGTGCTCGTGGCCGTTGTGCTTGTGGTAGTGCTCGCCGGCGCGCTGCTCGTCGTGTTCGCCGCTGCGGTTGTAGAACTGGTGTTGCCGGTGCTCGTGGTCGAACTGCCGCACGCGGTCAAGAGGATTGCGCCGAGCAGCAAGACGCCAATCCACCAACGCCGACCGGTAGTCCTCAACCAGATCACGAATTGTCCCCCACTGCGTGTGCGGCCGGAAGTTAGCCCAGGTGGCTCTGTCTTGTTGCTACAGAGCGCCAGTATTGTGCCATCACAATATAAAGCAATCATCAAGAGTACGAGGTAGTACCCTCTGCGTCCGCGCTGCTGGTTGCTGAGGGCTTCCAGACCATGCGACCAGCCGGCTCTGGTGGTTGTCAACGAGTCGTTCGCCCAGCGCGCCTGGGCGCTGGTAGACGCGCGGACTGGCGCAGTCCTGCCATAATGCGCCCGGCTTGCGCTCAGTGCCGGAAATGGCGCAGGCCGGTGAAGACCATCGCGAGGCCGCCCGCGTCGGCGGCGGCGATCGTGTCGCTGTCACGCAGGGAGCCGCCGGGCTGGACGATGGCCGTAATGCCGGCTTTCGCCGCTTCCTCGACGTTGTCCGCGAAGGGGAAGTAGGCGTCAGAGGCGAGGACCGCGCCGCGCGCGTGCTCGCCGGCCTTCTCCGCCGCGAGGCGCACCGAGACGACGCGGTTTGGCTGCCCCGCGCCCATGCCGCGCAGCGTGTGGTCGCTGGCGATGACGATCGCGTTCGACTTGACGTGCTTCACCGCGCGCCAGGCGAAGGCGAGGTCGTCCAGTTGCGCCGCGCTGGGGGCGCGCTTGGTCGCGATGCGCCAGGTGGTGGGGTCTTCAACGAAGTGGTCGGGTGTCTGGAGGAGCAGACCGCCCAAAATCTGGCGCGGTTCCAGCGTGCCTTCCGCCGCACCCATTGCCGGGATGCCGCCCGTGGCGAGCAGGCGCAGGTTCTTCTTCTTCCGCAAAAGTTCCAATGCGCCGGGCGCGAACTCGGGCGCGATGATGATGTCGAAATGCATCCGGCCGATCGCGATCGCCGTCTCGACATCGAACGGGCGGTTCGTCGCGACCACGCCGCCGTACGCCGACATCGGGTCGCCACTGAGCGCGCGGCGATAGGCTTCGGCCAGGTCGGCGTGCGTCGCCAGCCCGCATGGCACCGTGTGCTTGATGATCGCGACGCACGGCTCGGCAAAGTCAGTCGCCGCGCCCCAGGCGGCGTCGGCGTCCATGATGTTGTTGTACGACAGTTCGATGCCGTGCAGTTGCCGGGCGGTGACGAGGCCGGGCGGCGTCGGGGTGGGCTGCGCGACGCGGTAGAACGCCGCCTGCTGGTGCGGGTTCTCGCCGTAGCGCAGGCCGCTCAGTTTTTCCAGCCCGATGGTCAGTTCGCGCGGGAACCGCTCGTCGGGTAGGCCCGCGCGCAGGTAGGCCGCGATGAGGGCGTCGTAGGCGGAGACGTGGGCGAAGGCCCGCGCCGCGAGCAGCCGCCGTGTGGGGAGCGGCACGTCGCCCGCGCGCAGCAGGTCGAGCACTTGTCCGTAATCGTCTGGTGACACGACCGGCAGCACATGCGAAAAGTTCTTGGCGGCGGCGCGGATCATCGCCGGGCCGCCGATGTCAATGGCGTCGCCTTCCAGCACATCGTCGAGCGTCGCGCCGGGCCGGGCGATGATCTCGGCGAAGGGGTAGAGATTTGACGCGACGAGGTCAATCGTGCCGATGCCGTGCTCGGCGAGCGTCGCCAGGTGTTCGGGACGGGTGCGGCGCGCGAGGATGCCGCCGTGGACGGCGGGATGGAGCGTCTTGACGCGGCCATCGAGGATTTCGGGAAAGCCGGTTAGGTCGTCAATCGGCCGCACCGGCACGCCCGCCTCTTGCAGCGCGCGCGCGGTATTGCCGGTAGAGACGATCTCCCAGCCGAGGTCCACCAGACCCCGCCCAAACGCCGCGATGCCCGTCTTATCCGAGACACTCAGAATCGCCCGCATTCGCCCGCCACTCCTCCCTGTGCTGTGCCCAAAGCAAAGACCGCCAGGACGCGCGGCGCCTGGCGGCGACAGGGCGGAGTATACCACTTCGAGTCGGGCAGACGGGCAGTCGGGCAGTGGGTTCGGGTCAGCGCGGTGGCCGGCGGTTGACCCGGTGCTGCTGAGGGCTACCCCGGATTGAAATCCGGGGCTAAGGGCAGCGGCCACGAAGTCCCCGTGCGCGGGGGCTGGGTTCAGACCAACGCTGGGGCTGATTCCTGACATACAGGCTGACCAGCCCCAGTCCCGTTAGGGACTTCGTGGCCATAGGCCATTTAGCGCCGAATTTATTCGGCGGCTGCCCGCAATGGCACCGTGTCAACGGCCAACTACCACGCTGAACCGAACCCACTGCCCGTCTGCCCGACTTATCTGTTCTCGCTCGCGAGAATGGTCCGCCCGAACTGACCGAGTTCGACCGCGTAGGGTGTGCCGGCGTTCTCCAGGTGATACTCGAAGCGGGCGCGCTCGAAGTACTGCACCAGGTAGGGCTGGCCGTTCTCCAGCGTCTGCACAAACTCTTCGCTGATCGGGTAGCCGAATTGCTCCAGCCCGCCGTTCGCCTGCCAGTAGGCCAGGAAATCGCCGCCCAGGTTGTGACCCGTTTCGTTGAAGTAGTACGCGCCGGAACGGGGCGCGGCCGGCGGGTCGGCGGGATGGATGCGCCGGCCGAACTGGCCGAGGAGGACGTTGTAGGGCGGCTGGTTTTCGGGGTGGTATTCCAGGCGGGTGCGCTCGAAGTATTGCACTGTGTAAGCGTTGCCGTCGGCCAGCACCTCGACGCGCTCGTCGGTCAGCGGATAGCCATTCAACGCCAGGCCGCCGTGTTCTTGCCAGTAGGCCAGGAAGAGGCCGCGAATGCAATGCCCGGTCTCCGCGAAGCAGAGCGGCGTCGGCGCTTCCGGCACGTCGGGCGGCGCGGGCGCGGTCGGCGGGGCAGCCGGCGGCGGTGGCGGTGGCGCGGCCAGGCTGCCGGCGCTCGCGGTAACGAAGAAGACGTTGCCGCCGTCGCGCCGGTTGTAGGCCACATACCCCGTGCCGTTGCGGTCCATGACCAGCCAGGGACTGGAGACGCCGCGCGCGGGCGCGGTCAACACCTGCGGCGCGGTCCAGTGCTGGCCGGCATCGGTGCTGGCCTGGATGTCCACTTCGCTGCCCTTGTTATTCGTGTAGACGACGAGTAACTGCCCATTCGCCGACCAGGCGATGCTCGGTTCGTCCACCAGTTGACTACCGTTGGCAATCTCAGTCAGGGAGAAGCCGCCATCGCGACTCTTCTTCGCGTAGAAGAGATGGGTGAAATCCTTCGCGAAGACGACATGCACGTCGCCATTGCCGCGGTCCACCGCGATGTCGGCCGCGCCGGCCTGCGCGCCGTTCGGCACGGAGAGTTGCGGGCCGACATTGCCGTTCGGATCGAGGGAGACGTAACTGATGCCGCTGGCGCCGCCGTTGCGAAAGATGACATGGACGTAGCCCTGATTGTCCACGCCAACGCGGGGCGCGTCCGCGTCGCCACCCGGCGCGATGACTTTCGGGGCGCTCCAGCTGCTTTGCGGGGTCCAGGAACGAATCGTCAGCAGGCTGGCGGCGTGGTCGCGGAACTGCCGGTATACCAGCCAGACCTTGCCGTTGGGCGCCGGCTCGAATGCGTCAATGTCGGCGGCCGAGCGGTCCTGCTCGATGATGGTGATAGCGCTCCAATCGGCGCCGTTGGTCGGGTTGCCGTTCGGGGCGAGACGCCGGTAGGCAACGTCGAGCTGGCCGGTCGGATTGCCATTGCTATCGCGGTGCTTCTGCTGCCAGACGACGTGCGTATTGCCCGCCGAGTCAATGGCGCAGCGCGGCCGATTCACGTTGCCCACATCCGATACCTGCATCGCCGGACCACTGAGGGGTGGCGACCAGCTTTGCGCGCCGGTATCGTAGATACGGAGATAGGTTTGGGGGTTGGGGACATCGAATTGCGTCCAGACGGCGCAGATGCGCGTGCCGCTGGGATTGATGCCCAGCGATTGTTGCGTCGTCTGGCCGTAGAGCGAGAGATTGTCCTCATTGGCTGTGGCCGGGCGGGCGGTGATCAAGATACCAAGCGTCAGTAGCAGCGCCAGCGGCACACCAACGTAGTAGCCTCGCGCCCGCTGCCTCCAGGTCATGCGTTTGCTCGCCTCCTTACTTGCCCGAATCACGTTGCGCGCAACGGCATCGTTCGCCCTCACGCAAATGTCGGGCCACCAGGCAATCAGCGCCGCTCATGTCTGGCACGGCGACCGAGGATACAAGACAATGCCCCAGTATGCTCGCGAAAGGTGGTCTCGCCAGCATGAACCGCAGGCGGTATAGTGCCGGCGCCAGGGGTCAGACCGACTGGATTACAGAAGCAGGAGGTAGGTGTGGTGCGGATGCCAGGCGCGGTCGCGGCCGTGCGCCAGTTGAAACGTGAGGGGGTGCGGCACGCGTTCACCGTGCCAGGGGAGAGTTTCCTGTCGGTGCTCGACGCGCTGTACGATGAGCCGGAGATCGGCCTGGTCGCTACGCGGCACGAGGGCGGCGCGGCGTTCATGGCAGAGGCGGTCGGCAAACTGACCGGCCAGCCGGCGCTCTGCATGGCGACACGCGGGGTCGGCTCGGCGAACCTGACGATCGGCCTGCACACCGCCCGCCAGGATTCCACGCCGCTGATCGCGCTGGTCGGGCAGGTCGAGACGGCCTATCGCGGGCGCGAAGCCTTTCAGGAAGTCGAACTTGCGCCCTTCTTCTCGCATATCGTTAAATGGGCGGTGGAGGTCGAGCGGCCGGAGCGCCTGCCCGAAATCGTTCACGAGGCGGCGCGGCGCGCAATTTCCGGCCGGCCCGGCCCGGTGCTGCTGGCCGTGCCGGCCGATGTGCTGGACGCCGAGGCAGACTTCAATGAGGACGCCTTTCCTGCCGCTGCCGTCGCGCCGCGTCCCGCGCCCGCGCCGGACGATGTCGTCCGCGCGCTCGACCTGCTGCTGGGCGCTGAACGGCCGGTGATTCTGGCCGGCGGCGGGGTGTTGCGCGCCGGGGCGACGGCGGCGCTCGTCGCCTTCGCCGAAGCGACCGGCGTGCCGGTGATTACCAGTTTCCGGCGCTACGACGCTTTCCCGAATGACCACCCACTCTACCTGGGCGGCGCGGGCTTCGGCGCGTCGCCGGTGGTCGCCGAGCGGCTGCGCGCTGCCGACGCCATTCTGGCGCTCGGTACGCGTTTCTCGGAGATGACGACGAGCGCGTACACGTTGCCCACTCCCGGCACGGCGATTATCCACGTTGATATTGACCCGGACGTGGTCGGCGTGAACCAGCCGGTGGCGCTGGGCATTGTCGCGGACGTGGGCGAGGCGCTGCGGGCGCTCCAGGCGGCGCTGGCCGGCCGGCGCGACGTGGGCCGCCGGCAGCGGCTGGCGCAATCGGCGCACGACCGCGAAGCGTTCGAGGCGTCCAATACGGCGCGGCCCAGCAGTGCCCGGTCGCCGGTAGACCCCGAAGGGATCGTTGCGGACCTGGCCGGCCGCTTGCCGGCGGACGCGATCATGACCGGCGACGCTGGCAACTTCTGGGGCTGGTTCGCGCGCTACCGGCGCTTCACCCGCCCCGGCGCCTTCCTGGGACCGACGAGCGGCGCGATGGGCTACGCGATGCCGGCGGCGGTCGGCGCGGCGCTGGCGCGGCCCGGCACGCTCGCCGTGGCGGTCGCGGGCGATGGCGGTTTCCTGATGAACGGGCAGGAACTGGAGACCGCCGTGCGGCATCATCTGCCGGTACTCGCGCTGGTCTTCAACAACTGCTCCTACGGCACCATCCGCACGCACCAGGAACGCGCCTATCCGGGCCGGGTCAGCGGCACCGCGCTGGGGCCGGTGGACTTCGCGCTCTACGCGCGCGCGCTCGGCGCGCACGGTGAGCGGGTAGCCGACAACCGCGACTTCGTCCCGGCGCTGGAGCGCGCCCTGGCGTACGATGGTCCCGCCCTGATCGAAGTCGTCACCGACCCCGAACTGCTCGCGGTCGGCACAACCCTCAGCCAGGTACGGGCGAGGTGATGGGTACGGGAACCGCCAAGACGCCAAGGAGACGCCAAGATCACCAAGAATAGAAGAAAATAACGAAATCTCTTGGCGCTCTTGGCGTCTCCGTGGCGTCTTGGCGGTTCAACAACAAGGAGCGCAGATGCAGATTCCAGTGCGCGAGCCGCGCCGGGCGACGGTCAGCCGGCGGACGAGTGAGACGCAGGTCGAGTTGACGCTGGTGGTTGATGGCGGGGGCGCGGCCGATGTGACCACCGGTGTTGGCGCGCTCGACCATTTCCTGACGCTGGTGGCGCGGCACGGCCTCTTTGACTTGACGGTGCGCGCGACCGGCGACCTGCACATTGACGAGCATCACACGGTGGAGGATGTCGCCATCTGCTTCGGGCAGGCCATCGCCGCCGCGCTGGGCGAGCGGCGCGGCATCCGGCGCACCGCGCACGCGGTCGTGCCGATGGACGAAGCGCTGGCGACCGTGGCGCTTGACCTCGGCGGGCGCAGCGCCTGCGTCGTCACCGCGCACTTCACCGGCACGCGCGTCGGCGACCTCGGCGTGGAGATGATCGAGCACTTCTTCGACAGCCTCGCGCGCGAGGCGCGGCTGAACTGCCACATTCTGCTGCACTACGGCCGCAACACGCACCACGAAGTAGAGGCGATTTTCAAGGCGTTCGCCCGCGCGCTCGACGCGGCCACCACACGCGACCCACGCCTCGGCGACGCTCTGCCGACGACGAAGGAGCATATCGAGGGCGCGCGGACGGTGTAGTCGGGCAGTCGGGCAGTGAGTTCGGGTCAGCGCGGTGGCTGGGTGCAGGTGCGGCGGTGTTGTGGTGTGCCCAGGCGGTTGAAACCGCAGGCTGAAGGCGGCTGCGAAGTCCGCCTGCGCGGACTGGGGCTGGTCAACCTGTGTGGTTGTCAACCAGCCCCGGCGTGGTAGCGAACCCAGGGTGTGTCTGATGATTCACTCGTCCACGGTGCTGGCACGTTGTTCGCGGGCAGCAGCGGCGGAGATGAGCGGTGCTGTCGAACGACAGATTCTCACCGGGTCATCAAGGTCTCCGTCACCATTGGGCCTTCGTAAACCACCCTGCCGGAGCTTGCGGTGTGCGGGGCGAGGAGGCGCTGGTAGTGTGGCCCCAGGTCTGGACCGGCGGCTTGCGCGGATGCGGCGCTGTCCCACACGGCGATGCTCACATGCCGCCCCTCGCCTGCATCGAGGCTGAGCGTGCCGCGCAACCCTGGCGTCTGGGCTAAGATGCGGGCAAAATCCTGGTGGGCAGCATTGTATTGATCCTCGTTGCTGAGGATAGTCTCACGCACAATGACGTACATCGGTCCCTCCCTCCCAACGGAGCGGCCAGCTAGGGCGATAGCCAATTCTATAGGCTTGCTCCCGCTAGTACAAGAGGGCCGTGCGCATCACCAGACACGCCCTAGTCCCCGCGCGCACGGGGACTTTGTGGCCGCAGCCTCCTAGCGCCGAATGTATTCGGCGGCTGCCATCAATAGCACCGCGCCCGCCGCCGTGCTGACAAGAGTCCACTGCCCGCCTGCCCGACTAACTCAGCCCCATCGCCGTGAGGTTCTTGTAACTGATCGCCAGGCTCTCAAAGGGGTCGCGCTGGCAGATGTCCTGCTCGACGGCGTACCACTGCACGCCGGCGGCGCGGCAGGCGTCGAGGATGGCGGGCCAGTTGAGGTTGCCTTCGCCCACTTCGGCCATCGTCGGCTGGTTGTTCAGGATGGTCATGTCTTTCAGGTGGATGACGGGCATTCGATTGGGCACTTTGCGAATCCAGGCCGCCGGGTCGCCGCCGCCGTACTGGACCCAGTAGACGTCAATCTCCGCCTGTACGTATTGTGGGTCGGTGTCGCTGTACATGATTTCCAGCGCCGTGCGGCCGTCGAAGTGCTCGAACTCGAAGGCGTGGTTGTGATAACTGAACGACAGGCCGGCGTCGCGCAACTGGCGGCCGACTTCGTTCATCTCGCCCGCGAAGCGCCGGTAGCCGGCCAGCCCATCCTCGCGATAGGGGCGCGGCATACTGCCGACCGCGACGTGCTGGCAGTGCCAGAGTTTGTGCTCGGCGATGACGGCCGGCAGGTCTTGCTGCAAGCGGTCCCAGCCGATATGCGTGTTGCAGCAGGTCAGGCCGTGCTCGTCGAGCATGTTCTTGACGTCGGCGGGAGGAATCGGGCCGATAGCCGAAATCTGCACAGCGGTATAGCCGATAGCCTTGACCTTCTTGAAGGTCTCCGCCAGACCCTCGGCGGTCTTGGTGAATTCGCGCACGGTGAAGAGTTGCGCGGCCAGCACCGGTTGTGCCATCTCCCCCTCCTTGCTGAACGGCGTTGCCAGGACAACCAGCGACCCGGCCTCGCGCCCTTCATACCACAGTCATTGCCAGGAGACAAGCGGAATTGTGGATTGTGGATTGCGGATTCGGGCTGGTCGAGGCACTGCCTGATCAGGAGGCCGCTGCCTGGTCGAGGGAGAATCCGCAATCCGCAATCCACAATACCCACAGCGTCACGGTTGCACGAGGCCGCTCCCGTCCCTATCCTTCCTCGTGAGGATTGGTGGTCAGGAGGAGGCGTGCAGGCAGTTCTCGAACGGCAGCAAGTCGAACGCCAGAGCGAATGTCAGACGCCGCGCCAGCGGCGGGAACTCTGGCCCTGGATTGCTGTCGGGGTGGCCGTGCTGGCGGGGCTGGCGCTACGCTGGCAATACTTCACGCGTGAGGAAGTCATCGGCACCGATGGCGCCTGGTATGCGACGCTGGGCTACAACCTGTTGCACGGGCGTGGGTATACCGACATCACCGGCGCGACGAGCACCTTCTACCCCCCGCTCTACCCGATCAGTGTGGGCCTGGTCTCGCTGATCGTCCCCAACCTGGAACTGGCGGGCCGGCTGGCGGCGCTGGCGCCGAACCTCGCGCTGATTCCCTTGACGTATCTGCTGGCCCGGCAGGCATTTGATCGCCGGGTGGCGTTCGTCGCTGCGCTGCTGACCGCGCTGCTGCCGGCGCTGGCGCAGAATGGCGTACTGGTGCTAAGCGAATCGCTCTACACCCTCTGTCTGTGCGGCGCGACGCTGGCCGGCATCGCCGCGCTGCGCCGCTCGGCCAATCGGCGCTGGCTCTGGAGCGGCCTCACCGGCGCGGGCCTGGCGCTGGCGGCGCTGACACGCACGGAAGGTTACCCGTACGCCGCCATCTGGACGGCGCTGCTGATCGCCGCCTACTGGCCGCGCCGCCGGGGCGACTGGCGGCGCTGTGGCAGTGTGGTGGCGACATTCGCTGCGCTGTACCTGCTGGTGCTGGCGCCTTACCTGCTCTTTCTGCACGCCCACACCGGGCACTGGGATTTGAGCGGCAAGGTCGCGACGAATGTCGTGATCGCCTATGACGGTATGCCGGCGGAGGAGGACAACTACTTTTCGCTGAGTGCCGACGGCGCGACGATGGGCGGATACGCGGCCGACCGCGACAGCCTGCTCGCCGAACTTGAGCAGTCGCCCGTGGGTTTTGTCAAACACTACCGGCAGGCGCTGCTCGATGAGTTGAACTTGCTGCCGCAGACGATCAGCCCGCTGCTCTTCCTGCTGGCGCCCATCGGCCTGATCTTCGTCCGCTGGCCGCGCGACCGGCGCGCGGCTCGTCTGGCAGTGCTGGCAATGCTGACGCAACTGGCGCTGCTGCCGCTCTTCTTTCTCGACCAGCGGTTTCTGCTGCCGATGACGCCGGCGCTCCTGCTCTTCGCGGCGGCCGGGGTGGTCGCGCTGGCCGAGCGCTTCAGCCGGATGATGAGCGTCACGCGCTGGCACATTCCCGTCGTCACCTGGGTCGCAGTGTTGCTGGTGGGGTGGGTGACGTGGTTCCTGCCGGTCCTGCTAATTGGCCCCTTTGGGAACTACGACCGCTGGAACCAGGCGATCGAAAGCCGCGACGCGGGTGTCTGGCTGAAGGCGCACTATCCACCCGGCCAGGCGATCATGTCACGCAAGCCCTATGTCCCGTTCTACTCCGATGGCCGGCTGGTGGAACTGCCGCAAGATAACCTCGACCGCATCCTCGCCTACGGCCGGCTGCATGGCGCGCGGTTCCTGGTCGTTGACGAGCGCGGCATCGCCGATGTGCGCCCGAACTTGCTTCCGCTCCTCGATGGCCCGGCTCCGCCGGGGCTGAAACTGGTCTACGACTGGCACGAGCGCACTGGCGAACGCCTCCGTATCTTCGAGATCACGTAGGAGACGGGGAACCGCCAAGACGCCAAGAAGACGCCCAGGGCGCCAAGAGGATGCGGTTATTTCTCTATTCTTGGCGATCTTGGCGCCTTCTTGGCGTCTTGGCGGTTCTGTACTCTGGTAGGATGTGACGAGCAGCGGTTGACTGGCGGGCTGGAGACGATGAGAGGCGAGCGATGTCGTTCATGGTGACGGGGCGCTACCGGGTGCGGTCGGGGCAGGAAGGCACGTTTGTCGCGCAGATGGAGTTACTGGAAGACCTGTTGCGCCGCGAGGGGCGCGGCCTGGAGTACTGGGCGCTCGCTCGTTCGACGCATGAACCAGGCGTCTTCACCAGCGTCGCCATCTGGACCACACCGGAGGACGAGCGGCGGATGGCCGATCACCCGCTACGCCAGGCGCTCCTGCCCAGCGTGCAGCGCCTCTTGCTGGAACCGGCCACCGGCGTGGCGGGGACGATCGTGCTGGAACGGGAAGGCGTCAAGCAACGGACCGCGAAGCCGTTCTGACGGC
>DASUBC010000742.1:0-3776 GCA_035763465.1 Thermomicrobiales bacterium | reverse complement strand
GGCGAGAGCAAGCCGAACACCGAGGTCTTCCGTTTGCTCGCCGCGCGGATGGGCTTCACCGAGCGCTGCTTCCAGGACAGCGACGACGACCTGATTGACCAGGCGCTCGACAGCACGCGGCCCTGGCTGGCGGGCATCACGCGCGAGCGGCTGGAACGCGAGCACTGGGTCAAACTCAATCTGCCAGGCGGGCGCGACTTCGCGCCGTTCGCGGACGGCGGCTTCCGCACGCCGTCCCGCAAGGTGGAGTTCTACTCGCGGCAGATGCAGGCGGCCGGCTACGACCCACTGCCCACCCATCTGCCGCTGGTCGAGAGCGCGGAGGCAACGCCCGGCCTCTTCGCGCGCTATCCGCTGACGCTGATTTCACCCAAAGCGCACCACTTCATCAACTCGACGTTCAATGACGTCGAGACCTTGACGCGGCGCGAAGGCGGCCCGGCGATCGAACTCCACCCGGACGATGCGGCGGCGCGCGGCATCCGTGATGGCGACCGCGTGCGCGTCTTCAACGACCGAGGCGAGTGTTTTCTGCTGGCGCGCGTTTGCGACACCGTGCGTCCCGGCGTCGCGGCCAGCCCGGCGACCTGGTGGCCGAGCGCGTTCGCGGACGGCCAGGGCATCAACCGGCTGACCTCGTCGCGCGCGGCCGATATGGGCGGTGGCGCGACCTTCTACACCAATCTGGTGCAGGTGGAGCGAGCGCCGGTGAGGGCGAACTGAGCGATGCCCGAACGGTTCGCGGTGTCCGGCCACGGCGACACGGCCGACCTGACCAAAAGCCGGGCGGCGCTGTCGTCGGTCCTTGCGGCGATCGTGCTGACCACGCTGAAACTGGCGGTCGGTCTCCTCACCGGCAGTCTCGGGATTCTGGCGGAGGCGGCGCACTCCGCGCTTGACCTCGTCGCCGCCGCGCTGACCTTCGTCGCCGTGCGGCTGGCGGGGCAGCCACCGGACGCCGAACATCGCTACGGCCATGGCAAGGCCGAGAACCTGTCGGCCTTCGTCGAGGCGCTGCTGCTGGTCATCACGGCGGCCTGGGTTATCTACGAAGCAGTCCAGCGCATTTTCTTCGAAACCGTGCATGTCCAGGCGTCAATCTGGGCCTTCCTGGTGATGGCGGTCTCCATCGCGATTGACGTGGGGCGTTCGCGTGTGCTGGGCCGTGTGGCGCGCGAGACGAACAGCCAGGCGCTCGCCGCCGACGCGCTCCACTTCCGCACCGACATCTGGAGTTCGGCGGTCGTCATCGCCGGGCTGGCGATTATCAAAATCGGCGAACTGGCCGGCTGGGGCGGCAACGCCTGGCTATCGCGGGCTGATGCCTTTGCCGCGCTGGGGGTGTCGGGCATCGTCCTCTTCGTCACCTGGCAGCTGGCGCGCGAGACGGTGGACGCGCTGCTCGACCGCGCGCCGGGCGAGACAGCCAACCTGATCACTCAGGCGGTGGAAAGTGTGCCGGGCGTGGTGGATTGCCGCCAGGTGCGCGTGCGTCACGCCGGCAATACCGTCTTCGCCGACGTCGTGATCGCTGTCGCGCGCACCGCGACGTTCGGCGCGGCCCACGCGATCACCGAAGCGGTCGAGGATGCTGTGCGCCAGGTGCTCTCAGACCCCGCGACGGACGTCATCGTGCATATGGAGCCGGTCGCCGCGCCGAACGAGACGCCCGAGGAAGCGATACGCATCCTGGCGCGGCAGGTGGGGATGCGCGCCCACGACATCCGCCTACGCGCGGTGGACGACCGGCTGGACGCCGATCTGCACGTCGAGTTCGCCCCGACGTTGACGCTCGACCAGGCCCACGCGCTCACCGCCGAGTTCGAGCGAGTCGCGCGCGCCGCCAACCCACGTTTCGGCCGGATTAACACGCATCTGGAGGCGCCGGGAGCCGCGGTCGAGCAGCAGACCGACGTGACGACGCAGCGCGCCGAACTGGTCACGCAGGCGCGCGACATCGCCGACGGTGTCGCGGGCGCGGGCAGCTGCCACGAAGTGCGCCTCTACCAGTCGCCGCACAAACACCAGGCGCTCGAAATGGTCCTACACTGCTGGTTCGCCGGCGATCTGACCGTGAGCCAGGTGCATGACCAGGCGGCGGAAATCGAGCGTCGCCTGCATAACGCCTTCCCCGAAATTCGCGACGTCCTCCTGCATGCTGAGCCGGCGGTAGCGGCTGAGACGCGCGCCATCACCGTGCCGCCGGCCGTTCAGCCACAGCTTTGAGCCGGCCGAGCGCTTCCTCCGGCCCGCGCGCCAGCTGCCTCGCCATCACCGGCCGCTGCATGAGCCAGCCCCGCCAGCCTGGCGGAAAGAGAAAGTCTCAGCCAAACTGCACGCGCGTCGCTCCATCATCGAGCGGCGCGCAGGTGATCTGGTTGTCGAGCGCCAGCCCCAGTGGCAGCGTCGTGTGAAGGACCAGCCGATGGCGCGCGGCGTCCACCCGGATAATCTCCGCCCGCACATCCCACCAGCGCCCGAGCGCCCGGCTGCGGCCGTAGATCACCTGACCAGCCTGCGCCGGTCCCGGCGGCGTCACTCGCACCGTTTGCGCGTCCCACCAATCGTCAAACCTGGCCGGGTCGGCCAGCAGCGCCCAGACACGCTCCACTGGCGCGTTGACGACGGCGGCGGGGCAGACGTTCATTGGCCCTCCCGGCCCCCCGATTCTGGGGGGAGTACCTTATCCAAACTCGGTGGCTGTTCTGCGAAACCCGGTAGTTCACTTGCGCCACTCCCCCCAGCATTGGGGGGCCGGGGGGGCTGCTGTATCACTCCGCCGAGATAGGCGCTGACCATCGCGTCGTTGTGCAACAGGTCGGCGCCGGCGCCTTCGAGCGTGATCCGGCCGCTCTCCATCACGTAGGCATAATCGCAGACGGCGAGCGCCTTGCGCGCGTTCTGCTCGACCAGTAGGATCGTGTTCCCGTCGTTTTTCAGTTCGGCGATGATGCGGAAGACTTCTTGCACAAGTTGCGGCGCGAGGCCCATGGACGGCTCGTCCAGCAGGAAGACGCGCGGCTGCGCCAGCAGACCGCGCGCAATGGCGAGCATCTGCTGCTCGCCGCCGGAGAGTGACCCAGCCAGCAGCGCGCGGCGCTCGCCGAGGATGGGGAAGCGCGCCAGCATCCGGTCAATGTCCTGGCGAGCCTGGGCGCGGTCGCGGCGGGTGTACGCGCCGAGTTGCAGGTTTTCTAGCACGGTCATCGTCGCCAGGATGTCGCGCCCCTCCGGCACCTGCACGATGCCGCGCCGGACGATCGCGTGCGGCCCCAGGCGCGTCAACTCCGCACCATCAAAAACAATGTGACCCGACCGGGGCCGCAACAGGCCCGAAATCGCGCCGAGCGTCGTCGTCTTGCCCGCGCCGTTCGCGCCGACCAGCGTGACGATCGCTCCCTCCGGCACCCGGAACGAGATGCCCTTGACGGCTTCGATTTGCCCGTAGGCGACATGGAGGTCAGTGACTTCGAGCAATCAAACCACCTTACATTGCGGATTGTGGATTGGCGCTGGTCGGGGCACTGCTTCGATAGATAGCCGGTGCCTCGTCATGGCAGAATCCGCAATCCACAATCCACACTCCGCATTCGTCTCATTCTTCACTACCCAGGTACGCCGCGATAACCTCGGGGTCGCGGCTGATCGCGGCGGGTGGGCCTTCAGCGATTTTGCGGCCGAAGTTGAGGACGACCAGGCGGTCGCAGACGCCCATCACGACCTGCATGTTGTGCTCGATCAGCAGCACGGTCTGCCCCGCGTCGGCCAGAGAGCGG
>DASUBC010000741.1:0-3145 GCA_035763465.1 Thermomicrobiales bacterium | reverse complement strand
GTAGACCCCGCCACCGGCCAGGGTGTGTCCGGCAACCCGATGTTCAATAGCACCGACCCGAATGCCCGGCGCATCCTTGCTTACGGACTGCGGAACCCCTATCGCTTCACCTTCCGCCCGGGAACCAACGAAGTCTGGATTGGCGACGTCGGCTGGAGCACCTGGGAAGAAGTGAACCGCATCGCCGATCGGACCGCGTCCACAGCGTCGAACTTTGGCTGGCCTTGCTACGAGGGCGCGGCGCCCATGCCCGATTACCTGGGCGCCGGTAACGGCACTGGTCTCACCAGTTGCAACACGCTGTACACCGCTACGGGCACGGATGCCGCCACCGCGCCCTACTACGAGTACAGGCACGACCAGCAGGTTGACCCCAACGACCCCACTTGCCCCCCGTATGCCAACCCGATGAGTGTCGGTTCCTCTATTACCGGGGCCGCGTTTTATACCGGCAGCAGCTATCCGGGGCAAGACCAGGGCGCGTTCTTCTTCGCGGATTACTCGCGCAACTGCGTCTACGAGATGCCGACCACCAACGGCCAGCCCGATCCAAGCGAAGTTCGCACCTTCGTCGCCAACGCCCCTGGCCCAGTTGACCTGGAGATCGAGCCGACCAGCGGCGATATTTTCTACGTCGGGCACACCGACAATGGGTTGACAGACACCGGCTCGATCCACCGTATCCGCTACAACGCGCCGACCGCAGTCGCCAGCGCGAATCCCACGACCGGCGCGGCGCCGCTCTCGGTACAATTTGATGGCGCTAATTCAACTGGCGCGAGCCTTACCTACGCCTGGGATTTCGGCGATAGCAGTCCATTCTCGACAGCGCAGTCGCCCCAGCATACGTACCAGCAAAGCGGCGCCTACACTGCCCGGCTGACGGTCACCGATGCCAACGGTGTAACGGCACTCAGTCCACCGATTACGATCAGCGCGGGCAATACGCCACCTACTGCGACGATTACGGCGCCGGCAGCAACGCTGACCTGGAATGTGGGCACGCTGATTAACTTCGCTGGCACCGGAACCGACCAACAAGACGGCACTCTGCCGGCCAGCGCGTATACCTGGACGATCCTGCTGCATCATTGCACGACGTCTGGCTCGTGTCATATTCACCAGATTCAGACGTTCACCGGCGTAACCAGCGGCTCGTTCAATGCGCCCGATCACGAATACCCGTCCTGGCTCGAAATACAACTCACGGTGAAGGATTCGGACGGGCTACCGATGAATCCGCCGGCGTCGGTGCTGCTCTATCCCAACACTGTCAACATTACGCTCGCTTCCGACACACCAGGCGTGCAACTGGCATTGGGCGGGGCAAGCGGCCCGGCGCCCCTCACGCGCACGGTCATTGTCGGCTCGGTCAACTCGCTAGCCGCGCCATCGCCCCAGACGATCAATGGCGTACCCTATTACTTCGCCGGCTGGTCGGATGGCGGCGCACAGGGCCACAACGTCACCGCCGGCACGACCAATGCCACCTATACCTCCTCCTGGCGCAAGAGCACGGCGCTTACGCTCTCAAGCAACGCTGGCGGCACGATCAGTGGGGCAGCGACCGGACAGACTCTTTACCCGCCAGGCACGCCCGTGACCCTCGCGGCCACTCCTGCCGCCGGCCAGCTCTTCCTCGGCTGGACGATTGACGGCAAGTTCGCCGGCTTCCACACGCCGCTCGTTCTCACGATGTCTGCCGACCATACGGTGGCCGCGCGGTTCGCCCCGATTCCCACCCTGCCCGATGTGCCCGCGAACGCGCCCTACGCCGCCGCGATCGCCCGGCTCAACGCCTACGACACCATTCGTGGCTACCAGAATGGGCTTATCGGTCCGAACGACATCGCCATGCGCGCCCAGATGGCCGCGATGATCGCCCGCGCGATGGGCTGGGACCAGCTCAGTTGCGGCAACCCGTTCCCCGACCAGGGAACGATTGACGCCAATCTCTGGCGCAATGTCGGCGTGCTCAACTGTAAGAATGTCGCGCACGGGTATGCCGACGGCACCTTCCGCCCCACCGACCCCGTCCTCCATGTGCAGGTAATCAGTTTCATTACCCGCGCGATGGTGGCGCAGGGCTACTGGCAGCCGGTGACGACCGACGATCCTTCAATCTACCCCAACGTGCCGATGTCGTCCGGCGGGCGGCTGGACTTGCTCACCTTCGTCCACTATGCTGGGGCCAACGCGATTCCTGACCGGCCGGTGAACCAGCCCTGGACAGACTGGAACGCCCCCGCCAGCCGGGGCTGGTTCGCCCAGGTGCTCGACGCCGCGCTCAGTAGTGTCTTCGTCGGCTACACCGCACCCTAGCAAGGCAGCCCATGTCACTGCCCGACTGCCCGACTGCCCGACTGCCCGACTCGCTTGACGCCGAGGTCGTCGTGGTTGGCGGCGGCCCGGCCGGCGCGGCGACGGCGCTCCACCTGGCGCGGCACGGGCGGCGGGTCATTCTGCTCGAAGGGCGCGACCTGGCCCACGAGCGCCCCGCCGAACTGCGGAGCGGCGAGGTGCTGTCTCCTGGCGGGCAGCACGAACTCGCGCGCCTCGGCCTGCCAACCCGCGGCGCCTGCTGGCGCTACGACGACTTCACCGCGCTCCGCAATCACTGGCCCGGCGGCCGGGTGACGCTCGACCCGCTGCCGCGCGGCCTGGTCTACTGGCAGACCAATCGCGGCCGGCTCGACCGTGCGCTCGTGGCGCTCGCCCGCGCCGCCGGCGTCACCGTCCACGACGGTCAGCGCGTCAGCGACCTGCTGCGCGACGACCGGGGCGCTGTCTGTGGCGTCGTCACGAAGGCCGGTCGCGCGCCTGGACGCGCCTGGCGCGCTCCCGTCGTCGTGGACGCCAGCGGACGCTATTCGGCCATTCTCGCCCGCCTCGACGCGAAACGTCCCGACCCCGAGTTCCGCCGCGCCGCGCTCGTCTCCTTCTACGAATGGATGCCGGACTGCGCGCGTGGCGTCTGGGAGCAGCACTTCTTCGCCGTCCACCACAGCGCGGTGAAGGGCGCGATGATGGCGCCCGGTCTCTACCGCTTCTCGCTCGAAATAGACCTCGCCGCGCGCGATACTTACGCCGCCCGCCATGACGCGCACACACCGCACACGCTCACGCTGGCGGTCCTGCGCGACCT
>DASUBC010000740.1:0-2984 GCA_035763465.1 Thermomicrobiales bacterium | reverse complement strand
GTCACCTACCAGCCTTGTTACCAGCGACCGCCGCACACCGATCCGGACGGCCAACCACCGCGTAGTATAGACCACGCCGCCAGCTGCGAGGCGGTAGGGGATAGGGGATAGAGGTTCGTGACAGCGCAGTGCTGGTCTACCAGCATAGTGCTGACGCGAGACTATCCCCTATCCCCTACCAACTATATCGGTCTCACTTGGTATACTCAGACGCGGGGTGTTGCGCCGGCTAACCGCGCGGCACATAGAGAACCACGTACCCATGAAAGGAGCGTGCATGTCCGGCGCCGCGTCCGCCGCTTCGCCATTCGCCGATCTGGCGCTGCTCGAAGCCGGTGCGCGTGCGCTCGACGTCGCGCTCACCCCGGCGCAACTCGCGCAATTCCGTCAGTATGGTGAATTGCTGCTCGAATGGAACGAGCGGATGAATCTCACCGCGATCACCGCGCCCGATCAGGTGCAGACGCTCCATTTTCTCGACGCGCTGACACTGGCGCCCGCGATCCGGGCATGGTGTCGCAGCGCAGTGTGCGATGACCCGACCGTGATTGATATTGGCAGCGGCGCCGGTGTGCCGGGCATTCCACTGAAGATCGCCCTGCCGGGATTGCGGATGACCTTACTTGACGCGACGGGCAAGCGAATCACGTTTCTGCGCGCCGTGATCGCGGCGCTGGGGCTGTCTGGGATCGGCGCTGTGCAGGGACGCGCCGAAGAAGTGGCCCGTGATCCCGATTGGCGCGATACCTTCGACCTCGTCACCGCGCGCGCGCTCGCCCGACTGCCCACGCTGCTGGAATGGTGCCTGCCCTTCGCGCGCGTCGGCGGTCTCGTTCTGGCGCCGAAAGCCGGCGACCTGGCCGCTGAGGTCGCGGAAGGCGAGCGGGCGGCCCGCCAGCTTGGCGGCTTCGTGCGCGGCGTCCGGCCCGTGCGCCTGCCGGAGCTGCCCGGCCGCACGCTCGTGCTGATTGACAAGACGGCTCCGACGCCTCCGCGTTACCCGCGCGGCGCCGGCCTGCCGGTCAAGCAACCGTTGGGAGTGACGAGTGATGAGTGATGAGGGAAGTACGAACTACGAAGTACGCCAGGTCAGGCGAAGAGTCAATAGACTGGCGCGAAGCCATTAGCGGCGTACTTCGTAGTTCGTAGTTCGTACTTCCCCTGGAGGAACGATGGCAGTTTTGCTCGCGATTGGCGCACACCCTGATGATGAGACGATGCTGGCGGGCGGCGCGCTTGCCTGGGCGGTGCGCGCCGGGCTGACGGTGCAGATTCTTTCGGTGACGCGTGGCGAGGGTGGCGAGGTCGGGGAGCCGCCGGTGACGACGCAGGACCGATTGGGGGAGACACGCGAGGCCGAGTTGCGCTGCGCCGCCACCGCACTTGGCGCGGCGGACGTGACGTTCCTTCCGTTTGTGGACCCCTTGATAACGCATACCGGCTCCGACCCCGCGCCGCCTTCGGCCCTGTTTCGCATTGACGCATCACCGGAGGAGTTCGAGCACGCGGTCGTCGGCGTCATCCGCGCGGTGCGCGCCGATGTGCTGCTGACGCACGGGTCGAACGGGGAATACGGTCATCCGCAACACATCTACACACACGAAATCGTGCGGCAAGCGTTCGACGCGGCCGGTGACGCTGCTCGCTATCCCGACGCCGGCGCCCCGCACACGCCGGCCGCGCTCTATACCTGGGCAGCCTATTTCCCGCCCGGCGACAACGACTGGCTCAAGCGACTGCTCAACCAGGACGACCCGGCTGACTGGCTGCTCGACCTCGATGACGACCTGCTCGATCACAAAGAGCGCGCCGCGCTCTGCCACCGCTCGCAGCACGCCCTGTTCACCAGGCGTAGTCAAGGTTCCCCGATTCGTGCCATCTTGCAACCGCGCGAATCGCTCCGTCGCGTCGCCGTTCATCCCACGGCTGGCGCCGACCCGCTTGCGACGCTGCTCGCCACGGCCAGCATCGCGACGCGCTATGACAGTGCATGAGTGCGTGTGAGGTTTCGATTGGCGCGGTGGCTCATTTACTTGCGCGGCGCCAATGCAAGGAAACCCACGGCTCACGCCCTCACGACTGTTCAGGCTCTTTGACCGCGACGCGCAGCAGGTGCCGTAACTCGTCAAGTTCTTGTGGCGAGAGGCGTAAGAGGTAGTGGAGTAGCGCTTCGTCTTCTTCCAGCACCAGGCCGATGCCCCGGAACAGTTCGCCGACGAAATTATGGAGGTTCGCCAGGCGCTCGCTCAAAGCGCTGATTTCCTCATCGTCCTGGGCCGCCGCGCGGGCCTGGGCCAGCGCCTCGCCAAGCCGCGCAACCACCGGATCGAACTCGCGCCGCTTGCGGGTGGCGGCGGCGCGCCGAAACCAGATCCAGTGATCCTGGTCGGCCTGGTAATATTGCCGGCGGTCGCCTGGCACGAATATGCGCCGGGCCAGCCCCCAATCGAGGATGGCGTTCAGTTGCACCGATGCCGACGCGCGGCTGATCCGCAAGCGGTCACAGATTTCCTCAGCGGTCATCGGCTGTCCATTGAGCAGCAGCAAGCCATGAATGCGGCCAAGCACCGGACTGACGCCCCAGGCTGTCGCCAGTTCTGCCCATTCCTGTAGGACACGGTCTTCGATTTCCCGCTTGCTTGCCGCCGCCACCGCCATCGGGTCTCCTCGGCTCACCAAGTTTCACAAATTTCTGAAATACAGAGTACGTCGCGTCCGGTCGCGCTGTCAAGCCGCGCTGTGTGTACCAAGCGGGGACGCGCGCCGAACCGTGATCGTCACGAGGAGCGCAACAGGCAGGAGCAAAATGCCAGGGCCGGAGCAGTTGCTCCGGCCCTGGCAGATGGCGGGAAGGGAGGGATTCGAACCCTCGAAGGGGATTTAAGCCCCCTTAACCGCTTAGCAGGCGGCCCCATTCGACCACTCTGGCACCTTCCCATAAACCGCGACGGAGAGGGAGGGATTCGAACCCCCGGAGCTTGCGC
>DASUBC010000739.1:0-5315 GCA_035763465.1 Thermomicrobiales bacterium | reverse complement strand
AGGAGGGCGACGAAAGATAGCAGGAGCAGAATGACGAGTGACGAGTGACGAATGACGAATGTGGTCAAGCGCGGTGGCAACTGGCGGCGTAACGGCTTGCGGGCGCTGGTCCGCGCCCGCTTGCGCCTGGTGGAAGGGCGCTGATCGCGCGCCCGGTCAAGAGCCATATTCGTCATTCGTCACTCGTCATTCGTCATTCACAGGGCCGCGCCCAACCAGCCAGTCGCTAGGACGATGGTGCTGATAATCAGCAGGCCGAAGACCGTGCGATAGACGGCGTTCTGACCGGGCCGGCGCCGGACGAGCCAGACGGCGGCCAGGAGCGGGAGCAGTGAGAGCGCCACCGCCGGCAGCCAGCGCGACCAGCGCAAGGGTAGCGCGAGACCGAGCAGGCTTGCCAGTAGTGCGGGCAGCAAGGCCGCAACCCAGAGTAATCTTGTCGCTCGCCGCCGGCCCAGGCGCTGCACCAGCCCGCCAGCACCCGCCGCTGTATCGCCGGAGAAATCGGCGAGCGCGTTGGCGAGGTGCAGCGCCAGCAGCAGCGTCGCACCAAGCGGATAGAGCCAGAGGAGGCGGGGGGTGAAGCGCCCGAGCGCGGTCCAGACCCAGATCGGTTCGAGTGGGATCGCCAGCAAATAGGGGAGCCAGGAATAGGACGTGCGTTTCAGCCAGAAATCGTACGCCAGCCCCAGACCGGTGCCGGCGGCGACCAGCAGAAGCGACGCCAGGCCGAATTGCACGGCGCAGAACATGGCGATAGCGAGGGCCGCACCGAGCATGACCAGCGCGCCCCACGGCGCCATCAACCCGGCCGCAAGCGGTTTGCCCGGTTTCGTGGCGCGATCGAGGTCGCGGTCGGCCCAGTCGTTGGCGATGCCGATCGCCGCCTGAGAGGCGAAGATAGCGCCAGCTAGCAAAGTGGTGGTGCGGATGCCGGGCGGCGCACTGCGCGCGAGGGTGGCGAACAGCAGGGTCGCCATCATGTTCATCAGACTGGGAAATGGGTGCAACAGGCGTAAGCCGCCAGCCAGCCGTGCCAGGGCTGGATCGGCACCCTTGTCATTCGCTGGATGCCCGGTCACACCGATCCCCTCATGCTGCCTGCCCATAGCACCGAGTATAACAAGCCGGTCTAGTCAGCACCGATCCTCCAGGCCACACAAGTACCTGATAACAGCCTTGATTGTGAGAAGGTTTAGTGCTAAACTTATAGCAATGAAGAGAGGATGCCTGGATGAACGATGTTCTTGAATACACGCCGTACACCGAAATCCAGGGAGGGGGCGCGCGCAACGCAGCAGTACTCGCCTGGCTACGCCTGACCCATATTTACCAGCGCGTTGACCGTGCGACCGCCGTGCGTCTGCGCGCGGCCGACCTGAGTGTCGCGCAGTTTGACGTGCTGGTTCACCTGGGCGCGGCCGAAGGGCTGACGCAGCAGGAACTGGCCGATAGTCTGCTGGTGACGAAGGGCAATATCTCCCAGTTGATCGCCAAGATGGAGCGGCGCGGACTGATCCGGCGCTGCCAGGATGGCCGCGCGATGAATCTCTTTCTCACCGACGAAGGCAGGCGGCTGCGCGAGACCGCCGTCCCGGCGCACGAAGCCTGGCTTACCGGCCAGTTCGCCGGCCTGACGGCTGAGGAAACCCGCACCTTGCTGACATTATTGCGAAAACTCGATCATTCCCTGGCTGACGAAGTAGGGAGCCGAGAATAGAGAGTTGTTACGGTTGGCGCTACACCTGGCGGTTGGCGCAGTGCTGATAGCGAGAAACTCTTTACTCGCTACCGCCTACTCTCTACTTCGTTCACGGAGGCGATAATGACGACCGATCCGAATGATCCGCACGCCGGTGCGCTGGTCTTGACCAATGGCGCGTTGCTCAAAGGGGCGCGGGCAGCGGTGCTCGCCCTGCATGGCCGGGGCGCCGGGGCGCGAGACATCCTTGCGCTGACGAAGGTGCTCGACCTCGGCGATAGTGTCGCAGTGGTGGCGCCGGAGGCCGCCGGCAATACGTGGTATCCCTACAGTTTCCTCGCGCCGCTCGGCCGTAACGAGCCGTATCTGTCCTCCGCGCTCAAGCTCCTCGACACGCTGGTGACGTACCTGGCAGACCACGACATCCCCGCCGAGCGCGTTGTGCTGCTCGGCTTCTCGCAGGGCGCCTGCCTGGCGGCGGAGTACGCCGCGCGCCGTGCCCGCCGCTGGGGTGGCGTTGTCGTGCTGACTGGCGGTCTCATCGGCCCCGACGGCACACCGCACGATTATGAGGGCGCGCTGGACGGCACGCCGGTCTTTCTCGGCGCGGGCGATCCCGATGCCCATGTCCCCTGGACGCGCGTCGAGGAGACGGCGGCGGTCTTTGAGCGCCTCGGGGCGGCGGTGACGATGCGGCGCTATCCGGGTATGCCGCACACGGTCAACGAGGACGAAATCACTGCCGTGCAGGCGCTGCTCGACGGCCTGCGCTGAAACATTCGCGGCGTTCACTGAACGAAGCGAGCGGAGCCGTGTGGCCCCGCTCGCTTGCGTTGTTCTGACCTTGCGCTTGCGAATTACTCGTCCAATTCTTGCAGTAGGAGCAGCGCCTCGTCCGGCGTGATCTCCTTGCGCTCGATCGCTTCGAGGATTTCCAGGCGAGTGCGCTGGCGGTTCGGCGGCTCCGCTGCCGCTGCCGGCTCGCTACCTGGCTCGGGCGCGGTCGCCTGCGGCTCATCGCCGGTGGACGCCTCGGCGGCAGGCGCAGGCGCGGCGGCTGGTTCGTCAGCGGGCAATGCGCCGGCCTCGCCCCCGGCCGCGTCTGGCGCCGCGCTGGCGGCCAGGTGGTCGTCTGGCCGAGTGGGTCGGTCTGCCGTGCCCGCCTCCGGCCCGTCCGGCATCGCCGGCGGCGGGGGCGGTGCTGGTGGTGCGGGTGGGGTGACTGGCTCGGCCGGCGGCCACAGTTCAGAATCGGGCCAGCTGCGCTCGGGTGTCTGGGGTCGCTGCGCGGCCGTGCGCGCTGGTGGGATGGCTGGCGGCGTGGCCGGTGTGCCGGGCTGCGCCGCGACCGTGGGTATGGCGACATCACCCTCGCGGCGCGGCCGGATGCTCAGGCTGCCACTGACTGTGCGGACGCGCAGGCGGGTCAGGCGCGCGGACGCGGCGGCCGGGTCGCCGATCAGGTACTCCCAGCGATTGCGGCCACGGCGGCGTTCGCGGCGGCGCTCGCGTTCGGCGTGGCGTTGCTCACGTGACCACTCGCGGCCGGAGCGGAGGGAGAGATGCAGAGCGGGGATGTCAATCCCCTCGTCATCAATCCGCATCCCCGGCATCGAGATGCCCCGGTCATCAATGAACATGCCGGGCAGCGAGAGGCCGCCAGCCATTGTTCTCTCGCCGTCATCGTCGTCATCGTCGCTATCATCGTCAGCATTCAGGTCAATGCGCCAGTCGTCGTCGCTGTGGCGATAGGGCAGTGAGCAGCGGAAGGAGCCGCTGACCGTGCGGCCACTGAGTGTCGCGTTGAGATCGGCCTGCGCCCGCAGGTCAATTTCGCCACTGACCGTCCGCGCTTCGTAATCGCCCGGCCCCAGCACGGCGTCAATAGTGCAACGGCCACTGGTTGTGTTGCAGTACAGGCCGCTCAGTTGCCCACCGCGCAGGTCGAGGTCGCCGCTCTGGCTCTTGAAGCCAACCTGGCCGGCGATCGCGCGCCCTTCCGCGTCGCCGCTCATCGTCTTGAGCACCAGATTGCCCTCGATGTTCACGCTGACGACCGCGCCGCTCATGCTCTCCAGGTAGGCCGCGCCGTTGATGTCGCGCGCGCGCACACTACCGCTGACGCTCTTGGCGGTCACCTTGCCAGTGATGCCGGCGCACTCGACTTGCCCGCTGGTCGTGTGGGCATTGACTGTGCCGGTGATACTCTCAGCGGCGATTGCGCCACTCATGGTCTTGACCGTCAGATCGCAGGCGCGCGGCACGGTGACTTCGAGCACAACGGAACCGAGATTCCGCCCAATTGACTTCAGCGCCGACATCGCGTCAATGATCTCGTTGACGTTGATCTTGTCCCAGATGTCTTCTTTGCCGAAGTCGAACGACGAGCGCAGCCGACGCACCTGGCGCTGGATGTCGCCTTCCGGGCGGGCGCGAATCGTGATTTCCCCATCGGCCCGCTGGTCCACATCGGCGATCAACTCGGCCGGCACCTGCTCACCATTCGGCTTCGTCGCCCGCACCCCGACAAAGTCCTGCCCTTCGACGCCGCGCACGCGCACCGCGCCGGCCAGATTCCCGACGTGGACTTCCGGCGACTGGTCCCGCCGGCTGACATCAATGTGGAGTTCGTCGCCGTGCATCTCTCCCTGCCACCGCTTCAATTGCTCCTCGTCCCGCTCCATGTCGTCAGCCATCATGGTCCGCTCCTTTCATATCCTTAACTCGTTACTCGTCACTCGTCACTCAATACAAATCCAGTTCGCCGCGCTGGCGCACCAGCCGTTCGACCCAGGTGAAAGCCAGGACACCGGCGATCGGCAACGCCACTGCGAAGCCGGCCAGTGGCAGCAGTTGCGGCGCGAGGTCACGCACGCCGCGTCCGTCGAGCGCCGCGCTCGCCAGCGCCTGCATCCCATAGCCCAGCGGCAGGGCGTGCGCCGGCCAGCGCAGCCAGGTCGGCAGCAGCGCGATTGGGTAATAGGCTCCGCCGAGCAGCATGGTGAAGGGCGACACCAGATTCGACAGTGAGTTCGCCCGCTTCAAGTAGAGTCCCGCCGCCGAGAAGATCAGCCCCAGGCCCCACAGCGAGGCGATGAAGAGGACGAACGACAGCAGCAGGGCCGGCCAATCCGGGTTGAAGCGTACGCCGAGCACGGTATAGCCGAAGACCAGCCCCGTCAGCGCCGCCAGCAGCGTCTCGGTCAGGCCGACGAGCGCGAAGCCGCTCAACCAGCAGAAGCGCGGACACGGCGCCAGGAAGAGGCCGACCAGCGTGCCGCGCACGCGCTCGCGGTCGAGAATCTCACCGATGAAATACATGCTATTGAAGACAAAGGCGTTGGCAGCCACCGTGACCACGACGTAGCGCACGAGGTCGGGACGCGCGTGGACGTAAATCAGCGCTGCGATGCTCAATTCAAAGATTGGCCGCAGCAGCCAGACAGAGAAATATCCCAGCAGCCCGCCATGGTTGAGGCGCTCGCCGAGCATCGCCCGCCAGGACGCGCCTAGCGCCCGCAGCCCTGATAGCACTCTTCCGCTATCTGGTTGTACGGCCCAACTACTCGCGCTCATCGTGTCCTTACCCTCACCCCCGCGACCCGCACGCGGG
>DASUBC010000738.1:0-2541 GCA_035763465.1 Thermomicrobiales bacterium | reverse complement strand
ACACCGTTCTGCAAGGTCAGCACAGCCGTGTTCTTGCCGACCACCGGCTTGAGCGCGGCGGCGGCTGTCTCGGTATCGTACGCCTTGACGGTGAAGAGAATCAGGTCGAAATCAGTCTTCCCAGCGGCCTCATCAGGCGTTGCAGCGGCCTGCGCCGGGTGCAGCACGTCCGTTTCACCGCCGCTGGCCTGCCGCAGCGCCAGCCCACGCTGGCGGATCGCGTCCAGGTGCGCTCCACGCGCGACGAACGTCACATCATGTCCATTGCGCGCCAGCACCCCACCGTAGTAGCCGCCCAACCCACCGGTTCCCATCACCAGTACACGCATACGCTACCTCCGTGTGAAGTAGAGAGTTCCTCACTATTGGCAATGCGCCAGCAGACAGGCACGGTGCTGTTGAGGGCTACCCCGGATTTTAATCCGGGGCTAGATGGCTGCGGCCACGAAGCCCCTCTGTGGGGACTAGGTTTAGAACAACGCCGGGGCTGATCGATTGCCTATCGGTAGACCAGCCCCAGTCCGCGCAGGTGGACTTCGTGAAGGCGCAGCCCCCTTCAGCCCGCGGTTTCAACCGTGGGCATCTCTCGTCACCACCGCGCCCGCAGCCAGACACCACGCCGATGTTGACCAACTCCCTACTCTCTACTCGTCACTGCCGGTCGCGCCAGGCGACCAGGCGTTCGACCGCCGCGAAATCCCACGGATCCTGGAAGCGCAGGATCAGATGAGTCGCGCCCGCCGCTTTGAAGGCGTCGAGCGAGGCATCATCGTGGGCATCCTCGCGCTCGATGCTCACTGACCGTTCGACCTCGGCGGGGTCGCGGCCGAGCGCGCGGCAGTGCTCATCGAGGATGCGGTTTTTCTGCGCCAGCGCGTCGGGACGAAGCACGCCGTTCCACATCTGCGCGTACTGGGCGGTCAGGCGCAGCGTCACCTTCTCGCCGCCACCGCCGATCATGATCGGGATGGGATTACGCACTGGCGGCGGCACGTCCACTGACCAGCGATGCAGAATCGTCTCGATCCCCTGGCGCAGCTCGCGCAGCCGCTCGGGCGGCGTGCCCATGTGGTAACCGAACTCCTGATAATCTTCGACCTTCCAGCCCGCGCCGACGCCGAGAATGAAGCGGCCACCCGACATATGGTCAATGGTCTTCGCCATGTCCGAAACAAGCGCCGGATTGCGGTAGCCGATCGCCGACACGAGCGCGCCGAACTCCACCCGCTCGGTCACTTCGGCCATCCCGGCCAGCAGCGTCCAGCACTCGAAATGCGGCCCTTGCGGATCGCCCGAAACGGGGAAGAAATGGTCCCACGTCCAGAGCGTGTCCACACCGAGCGTCTCGACTCGCTGCCACGCCTCACGCATCGAAGCCCAGGTTGTATGTTGCGGTCGCGCCTGCACGCCCACCCGGAATCGCGCCTTCGCCATGACACCCTCCTCGGCACTGCGGCCAGCAGTCGCCAGACCAGCAATCGTGCGCCGACAGTATCAGGCTCGTCCGCGCCGCTGTAAAGCGGTGTACACTGCGCGCGGCAGCCCTCACCCTGACCCCCTCTCCCGTGCGCGAGTGAGGGGGAACAACGATCAGGTTGTTGGCGGCTCCCCCTCGCTCGCGCACGGCGGGGTACCCACCGCAGTGGGTCGCGGACCGGGACTGAGGGCCGGCACCGCCGCTCTCAACAAGGAGGCACCAATGAAGATCACCAACATCGAGACCTTTCAACTGACCGGCCCCGACCTGGCGCATCCGCTGGAGCCGGCCTGGGCGCCGGGCAGCGAGTGGCGGCGCTGGGGCGGCACGGTGGTCAAGGTCAGCACCGACGAAGGCATCACCGGCTGGGGGTCGCCCGGCTACGGCGCGAGCGCGGTGATTGACTCGTGGCTCAAGCCGCAACTGGTCGGGCAAGACCCCTTCGCGCTGGAACGCCATGCGCGGCTATTTCGGCAGGCGAACGCCGCCTGGGGCGTCGAAATCGCCCTGTGGGACATCATCGGCAAGGCTTGCGGCCAGCCGATCTACAAACTATGGGGCGGTTTCCGCGACCGCGTGCCCGCCTACGCCTCCTTCATTGAGGTGCGTACGCCGGAGCGCCGCGCCGAGGACGTCGCCGCGCGCAAAGCCGAAGGCTGGCGCGCGGTGAAGTTGCGGATTCACGACGCAACCATGAAGGAAGACATCGCCCAGGTCGAGGCGGTGCGGCGCGCGGTCGGCGACGACTACACCATTCTGGTGGACGCCAACCAGGCGCAGCAGCCCGGCACGCCACAGCCGCGCCCTTCGGTCGTCTGGACTTACGAGCGAGCACTCCAGACAGCGCGCGAACTGGAACGGCTGGGTGTCTACTGGCTGGAAGAACCGCTCGACCGTTACGACTTCGAGCACCTGAGCCGTCTCTGTGCCGCCGTGGACATCCTGATCGCCGGCGGCGAGAACAACCGTGGACTGCACGAGTACCGCTGGCTGATCGAGCAGGATTGCTACGACGTCTTGCAGCCAGAAGCGATGGTCGGCGAGACGATGACGCAGATTCGCAA
>DASUBC010000737.1:0-7073 GCA_035763465.1 Thermomicrobiales bacterium | reverse complement strand
CGGTGTTGCGCCGAATGCATTCGGCGCTAGATGGCCTACGGCCACGAAGTCCCTCCGGGACTGGGGCGGGCCAGCCGCTGCGTTCTCATCCTGCCCCGGCGCTGTCCTGAACCCAGTCCCCGGCGGGGGACTTCGTGGCCGTAGCCCGTAGCCCCGGATTGCAATCCGGGATGGCCCTCAGCGCCACCGCGCCCGCCACTAGGCATCGTGTCGACCTGAACCCACTGCCCGCCTGCCCGCCTGCCCGACTCGCACTTGTGCGCCGCGCGAAAATGATCGAGACTAGGCAGTGGTCGGAAACCCTGTGTCGAACGGTGAAGTGGAAAGGAGCGGACGATGCACGAAGTCTTTCCGATCGTCGCGGGCATTCTGGTTGGCGCGATCGCCAGCCGGTTCGCCGTCGCGCGTATGCGCTATCTCGTCGGTGCGGTACTGACCGTGCTCTTCGGCGCGGCGGCGACGATGCTCAGCGGCGAGGCAGTCGAGAGCTGGGCCTTCGTCCTGGTGGATATTGGCCTGGTCGCACTGGCCGCGCTCATCACCTACGGCGCGGTGACGCTGGTCAGCCGGCGGCTGGCGCAGCCACGCTGACACGCTGCCAAATAGACGCCCGGCGTGGCCCGCAGCAGGCCGCGCCGGGCATTTTTGTGCGCGGCCTCTGCGTCAGGTCGTGCTCAACACTGGCTGTGGCGCGTCGCGGTCAATCCGGAGCACAGCGAGCGTCGCGGCCAGCGCCACGGCGATGAGGATCCAGAAGACCGGCTCGTAGTGGCCGAACGCGCCGTAGAGCACGCCCGCCGTCACCGGCGCGAGCGCGCGCGCCCCGGTGACGAAGAGCGCCAGCACGCCGTTGATACTGCCGTAATGCCGCGCGCCGTAGAGTTCGGCGACCAGCGCGGCCCGCGCCGGAGTAATTGCCCCAAAGCCCAGGCCAAACAGCACGACGAACGCGAAGACGCCGGCGGTAGACTGCCAGGCGACCAGCACGAGCATCCCTAGCGCCTGCGCCGCGAAGATCGCCGCCGCGACGAAGCGGCGCGGCACGCGCCCGCCCAGCGGCGTGAAGATGAGCCGGCCCGGCAGCGCCAGCGTGCCAATCAGCCCCGCCGCCGTCGCGGCGAAGGCGCTGGAGAAACCGTGGTCGAGCAGGTAGGGGATGAGGTGGACGGTGACGGCGACATTGGCGAAAAAGGCGAGGCAGAAGCCGATCGTCAGCCAGCGGAAGGAGGCGCTGCTGACCGCGGCGCGGACCGGCAGGCCCGCGACCGCCCTGGCAGACGTCGCCGCGCCGGGCCTCTCCGCCGCGCCGTCGGGCAGCAGTCCCAGGTCTTGCGGCCGGCGTCGCAGCAGGAGCGCGTGGACCGGTATCGTCGCCACGGCCAGGATGACGGCGAGCGTCACCAGCGCCGCGCGCCAGCCCTGCACGCGCACCAGCCAGGCGATGAGCGGAATGTAGATGACGCTGGCGAAGCCGCCGACGAAAGTCAGAATCGTCAGCGCGCGGCTGCGCCAGCGCACGAACCAGGTGGCGACCGCCGCGAACGCCGGCTCGTAGAGCACGCCCGCCATCGCGAGGCCCAGCCCGACCCAGATGAGATAGAAAACCGGCAGGTGGCGCACGCTCGCCCAGGCCAGCACCAGCGCCACCGCCAGGCAGGAACCGGCGGTCATCAACAGGCGGGTGCCGTGGCGGTCCACCCAGCGCCCCACGCCCAGCCCGGCGACCGCCGAGACGAGCAGCGCCAGCGAGAACGCGCCGGTCAGCGCGGGGCGCGACCAGCCGAGGTCGCGCCCCATCGGGGTCAAAAAGACCGAGAAGCCGTAGTAGAGGATGCCCCAGGACGTCACCTGCGTCCACGAGAGCGCGAGCAGGACGACCCAGCCATAGTAGAAGCGAGGTCGCACGTCAGATGCGGGTCGCAGGTCGGGAGGTCGCAGGTCGCAGGTCGCGGGGGTATGTGCATCAACATGGCGCGGGGGGAGCGGCGCTCCCCCCGTGATGGTTCCTGGTTTGTCGGAAAGTCTCTCTGGTTCGCCCATCAGACCTGCGACTTTCGACTCTCGTGCCTGCCTCTTCTTCGTGGTCAGTTGTGCCGCGAGCGCGGCAGCACTGAGCGGTGTATCCCGGATTGAAATCCGGGCTAGAGGCTGCGGCCACGAAGTCCCTGCGGGACTGGGTTCAGGTCAACACCGAGGCTGGTAGTATGACGCATCGGTTGACTGGCCGCAGTCCCGCAGGGACTTTGTGGTGGCGCTCTTCGCGCCGAATTCATTCGGCGCAACGCCTCAGCAGCCCCGCAACCGCAGCAAGAACCCTGCCCCACTGTGTATGCTCCCACCCCCTCTCCCGCACGGCGGGAGAGGGGATGCGAGCGTAGCGAGCGGGGGTGAGGGTCGCGCTCAGTACACTTCGAGGTAGCGGTCGCGCTCCCACTGGCTGACGTGGGTCCGGAACGCGCCCCACTCTTGCTTCTGCGCTTCGACCAGGTGACTGTAGATGTGCTCGCCGAGCGCCGCGCGCACGACGGCGTCTTTCTGCATCTCATCCACCGCTTCGCCGAGCGTCGCCGGCAGCGTGCCGACGTTGCGGCGGGCCAGGTCTTCTTCGGTGAGATGGTAGAGATTTTCTTCCACCGGCTCCGGCAGCGGCAAGTCGTTCTCGATGCCGTCGAGACCGGAGGCCAGCATCACCGCGAAGGCCAGGTAGGGGTTGCAGGCCGGGTCCGGACAGCGCAACTCGACGCGCGTCGCCTGCCGCCGCTGCGGGCGCACCGCCGGGACGCGAATCAACGCGGAGCGGTTGGAGTTGGCCCAGCCGATGTAGACCGGCGCCTCATAACCGGGCACCAGGCGGCGGTACGAGTTGACCAGCGGCGCGAAGACGGGCGCCATGCCGCGCGCGTGGTGCAGCAGGCCCGCCATGTACTTCCGCGCGACACTGGAGAGGCCATACGGGTCGGTCTCGTCCACAAAGGCGTTACCGCTGCCGTCGAGCGCGTAGAAACTCATGTGTGTGTGCATACCCGAGCCGTTGATGCCTTCCAGCGGCTTCGGCATGAAGGTGGCGTGCAGGCCGTGGCGCTGCGCGATCGCCTTGAGCGTGAACTTGAAGGTGATCGCGTTGTCGGCCGTCTGCAAGGCATCGGCGTAACGGAAGTCAATCTCGTGCTGGCCGATCGCCACTTCGTGGTGCGCCTGCTCGACCGTGATGCCCATGTCGGCCAGCGCCAGCACCATATCCTTGCGGACATCGGAGGCGAGGTCGGTCGAGACATCGAAGTAACTGGCGCGGTCGTGCGGCAGCGGCGAGATGGTGTCGCCATCCTTGCGGAAGAGGAAGAATTCCAGCTCTGGGCCGGTGTTGAGGCCGTAGCCCAGTTTCGCCAGCCGCTCCAGCTGCCGCTTCAACACGCCGCGCGGGTCGCCCGGAAAGACCTCACCATTCGGCTTGTAGATATCGCAGATGAGGCGCGCGGTCGAGTGCCCGTTCTTCTCCCACGGAATGACCGAGTAGGTCGCCCGGTCGGGCATCAGGAACATGTCGCTCTCGGCAATCCGGGTGAAGCCGTCAATGGACGAGCCATCGAACCAGACGCCGGTCGTCAGGGCTTCTTCCAGTTGCGCGATCGGCATTGTGACATTCTTGACGATGCCCATCACATCGGTGAACTGCATGTTGATGAAATCTACGCGGTCCTCTTCAACTTTGCCCAGCAGCTCCTCGACGGACGGCTCCGTCCGGACATGCTTCGCGCTCGCGACAGTCGCCACAGTCTCCTCCTTCGTTCCCGGTCCCTACCACACCAGCGCCGAACCTTCGCGCCCCCGAGCTCCCCACCTGGCCGCGCCCGGATGGGCGACCTTCTCGCTCCCATGCGCGCTCACGCCGAGCTGGGGTTACGCACAACGCTTATTGTAGGGAGGGGGGCAAAGCGATCCTAGAGACATTGCGCCCAAAATCGGCCCGTCGCCTTGTGCAATCCGCACAAGGCGGGCGGCTCGGTGTGGCCGCTGGTACAGCCGGGCATTTATGCAAGAACGACAAACGGCATGGTCAGGGGAACGGGTGACTGTCCCTTTGGTCAGGCCGAGAACCGGCCGGTTGGCAGTCGCGTCCGGCGGGCCAGGCCCGGTAGACTACCGAGCGTTGGAGTAATGATACCAGACTAGAAAGAGGCGTTTGTGTTGCTGCCAATCGTTGCGCCCAGGGTGTTCGGGGCCAGGTTCGCCCGGCCGGTCGAGCGCTAAGCGTCGCCTTTTCTCCCTTCGCGCGGGAAACAACACACCACAGTAGCAGGCCGGGATAAGCGCTGCCTGAGCAGCGCGTCACCGTCAGCCTGACCTGATATTGCGCCTGGTGTATCGCGTGTGCGGCATCGCGTCGCCCGCGCCTGTACGCCAGTGTGCCCCGCGCCCGCTCCTCCTCCGTATTACTTGCGCTCGCAATCGCGCCACGGGCGGCCTGGTCACCCGTGGTGTCGGCGTGCCCACCGGACAGTGGGCGCGCGTGCGGCCACGGGAACGTTCCCGTGGCCGCGTTGTTTGTGTACCGCCGGGTGGCGCTCAGTGAAAGCGTGGGAGTGTATGGCAATCGCTGTGTGGGTGGTCGTGTCCCGCGAAATGTTGTCCGGCGTCCGCGCGACGCCGTTCGCCTGGGGAGGCCACACCAATGGCGTTCGACGCCTCTGACGAAGCAGCCATTCAATGCGCCTATTTCGACGATGACGACGCGGGCGTGGCGAGCGGGCCGCGCCGCAAGCCCAATCGCGACCGGCCTGGCCGCGACCAGCGCCATGAGCGCGCCGGCCAGCGTCCGCACGCCCACCACGCCACCAAGGAGCGGCGCGGGCCGACGCGGGCCGCGCGCCTCGGCCTGGAGGAGTTCAAGTGCCGGCGCTGCCACACCTTCGTCGGGCCGGCGGTCAGCGGTGGGCGGCACCGCAATCACTGCCCGCGCTGCCTCTACTCGCGCCACGTAGACGCGCGGCGGCCGGGCGACCGCGCCAGCGAGTGCGGCGCGCTGATGGCGCCGGTCGGCCGCTTCGACCGCCCGGACGGCGAGCCAGTCGTCGTCCACCAGTGTGGCGGCTGCGGCGTCGTGCGCCACAACCGCCTCGCCGCCGATGACGACATCATCGTCCTCGCGCGCCTGCCACTCATCCAACCCTGGCTCGGCCAGCGTGACGATGTGGACCCGGCGCGGCGTGTTAGTTAGGGGATTTCGCCTCGCTACGGCGTAGTGCTCGTAGATATGCGCGGTGCCGATGCGGTGTCCCCCGGATTAAAATCCGGGGCTAGATGGCGCTGCGGCGCCACGAAGTCCGCCTGCGCGGACTGGAATTACGACGAGACCGGGGCTGGTTACTGGCGTACTGGTAGACCAGCCTCAGTCCCCGTGAGGGGACTTTGTGGCCGCAGCCCTTAGCCCGGATTTCAATCCGGGGTGGCTCACAGCGGCACCGCGCCAGCCGCCGGGCGCCGGACTGCGGCGGACCCACTGCCCGACTCGTCAATGCGGTCCACTCGCCTCGGTGCCACAGGGGCCGCCGCCGGTGTTGTCGTCAATGCTGACTTCGTCGCCGGCCATCGTCAGGATAGGGCGATACCACTGCGACATGCGCTCAGAGGAACGGCCGATGTAGTGGCAGATGAACGAGCGGCGGAAGCGGTCGCGCGAGCGATTCGGACCGGAGCCATGCACCAGACTGCCGTTGAAGAAGAGCACGTCGCCGGGGTCGAGGTCCACCGGCACAGCCGCCAGACCGGGCGGTGGCGGGACGTACTCGCGGGTGAAGGAGACGGTCAGGTCGGCCTCTTCGGGACAGAAGATGTCCATCTTCTGCGTGCCGGGCACAACCTCCAGCCCGCCATTCTCCCGGTCCACCTTGTCGAGCGGCACCCAGGCGGCGATGCAGGTGCCCGGCTCCACTTTCAGGTAGAAGTTGTCCTGGTGTAGCGCCTGGCCCCGCGCGCCGGCCGGCTTGAAGTAGAGCATACTCTGCGCCGCCAGCGGCTCCTCGCCGAAAAGTTGCGCCAGCGCCGCCGCCAGCCGCGCGTCGAGCAGGTAGCGCCGGGCGACCTCGTTAACGCGGTGCGGGTGCATCATGCGCGGGTAGCGTTTCAGAATGTCGCCGCCCGCCTCGTCTTCCGGCACGGGATTGAAGCAGCCGGGAATCGGCCCGCCCGCGTGCATCGCCATGAACGTGTCGAGCAGCAGTTGCACATCGTCCGGGCCGAACAGCCCGTGGGCCACGCAGTAGCCCTCATCCTCGAACGCAGCCAGTTGCGCGGGCGAGAGTATCGCCTGGGTCGCGGTCATGGCGCCATCCTCCTTGTGTTGTCCTCACCCCCTGGCCCCTCTCCCGTCGCCACGGGAGAGGGGGTGGCGCGGCCCGCAAGCGGGTACCCTGGCGAGCCGGGGGTGAGGGTTCTACGCCGTCGCCCCAAGCGGGGCGCGATACGGGGCGCTGCCGTTCGCCTCGCGCGTGGCGCGGGCAGCCTCGACGACGAGGCCGTCACGCGGCGGCATCAGCACAAGGGCGTCGGGCGCGCCGCTGGTGAAGAGCGTGGCGAGGCGTGGATCGTCGGCGCGGCGGTAGATGTTGGTGGCGCGGTCGAGCGCGCCGGGCGCCGTGGCCGGCGTTTCGCAGTAGCGGCAGCGTAGCGCGATTGATCGCGCCGCGCCTTCCCCGGTGAGACCGGCGACGACAAAACGCGTTCGCACCATCGCCGGCTCGCGATTGCAGATACAGCCGGGATTCGCGCAGGCGAGGTGCTCGGCCGGAAAGCCGGCGCTATGCGCCGAGGCCAGCGCCGCGCTGCCACCGGCCGGCGTCTGGGCGCGGCGGCTGGCGCCCCATCCGCTCGCCCATTCTTCCTCGGCGATGCCGAGAATCAGCGCAATCGTCGCCATCCGCACCGGCACGCCGTTGGCCGCCTGGCGGAAATAGGCGCTGCGGTGGTCGCTGTCGAGTTCGGCGTCGAGTTCGCCCGCGCGCGGCAGGGGGTGCAAAAGGAGGGCGTGCTCGGAGAGACCCCAGCGGCGCAGCGTCTCGCGGTCAATACGCGGGTAG
>DASUBC010000736.1:0-2569 GCA_035763465.1 Thermomicrobiales bacterium | reverse complement strand
CAGCGGGGATTGGCGTCTGTTGCGGGCTGGCGATCGCGACGAAGTATGGCGCGGGCATCGCCGTGCCGGTGCTGGCGTTGGCCGCTGCGGTCGCACTCTGGGGGCACTGGCGCGCTGGTCGCCTCGCACTGCGCGGCGTGGTGCTGGCGGGGCTGGCCGGCGCAGTGGGACTGGCCGTGCCGGTTGGGCTGGTCGGGCTGTATAACTGGGTGCGCTTCGCCTCGCTCTTCGCCACCGGCTATGGCGGCGGCGAGGTCGGCGCGATCCAGGGCGGTGGCTTCTGGAACGGCCTGGGCGGCTTGCTCATCAGTCCGGGCAAGAGCGTCTTCCTCTTTTCGCCGCTGGTATTGCTGGCGCTGGCGGCGTGGCCCGCGTTCGCGCGCCGGCAGCGGGGTTTCGCGCTGGTGGCCGGCTGCCTGATCCTCACCCACCTGCTTTTTTACGCCCGCGTGCCCTACTGGCACGGCGACGTCGCCTGGGGACCGCGCTACCTCGACTTCGTCATGCCACTGCTCGTGCTGCCGCTGGCGGGCGGCTACGAGTGGCTGGCACGCCAGCGTGACGCGGCGCGACGGGTGGCGCTGGCGGCCACGGTGGTCGTCTGCCTGCTCGCGCTGGTCGTGCAGGCGCTGGCCCTGACGGTGAACTTCGACGTCGGCTTCAACGCGGCCGGGCGGGGCAGTCGCTACTGGAACTGGCGGAACTCGCCGCCGCTGCTGCACGCGCGCATTCTGGGCGAGCGCCTGGGCGAATGGCGCGACGCGCGCTTCCCCCAGCACGATGGCCTCATCCCCGGCGCCGGCTTCACCCTGCTCAATGAGGACGACCCACCCTGGCCGCACTTCCTACCGCGCGAAGCGGCGCTACACGTCCACGCGGCCGGCGACGGCCCGGTGCATGGCGCGCTTGTCTACGAAGACGCCCGGGCGCAACGCGACCCGCCGCAGCAGCTGGCGATTCTCGTGAACGGCCAGCCCGCCGCTGGCCGCGCGGAGATGCCCGGCGCCGCGCCCGCAACCTACCGCATTGACTTCACAATCCGGCCGGCGGGCGGCAGCGGCCACGACTTCACCGTGACGATTCGCAACGACGCCTACGCCGCGCTTGGTCCCAACCGGCTCGTCTCCTTCGCCGCGACCGCCGGGGGCCAGGCGTTGTCCGTGCAGCGCCGGCCGCTCCTGTTACCCTTCCCGCAGGACAGCGCCGGCCGCTGGTCCTGGTTCCTGGCCGCGCGCAACCAGCACCTGGCCGATTTCTGGCAGTGGTACGTCGCAATTCTGCACCTACCGCCTGGCCTGACGCGGCTGCTGCTGATCGGCCTGGATGGACTGGCGGGACTGGTCTTGCTCGGCGCGGCCGTCAGTCTCGCGCGCTATCGCGACCTCCCCGCACGGTAATTTGATCGGTCATCGCGAACGGCCTCTTCATAGGAGCAGCGATCAACAGCGTGGGGCGACCCACTCGATGCGTGGCCCGACTCTGGCAAGATGGGTGAGTACGCCGGAGGAGTCGCGGAGATCGAGTTCCCCCTGGCCTTCGAGGGATAGCCAGTAGAGCGGCGCATTATGCCCGAGGGCGGCAAGCGCGGCGTCGAACGCGCCGAGGCGGTCGGCGGGCACATGCAGTCGAGTGATGGCGTGGAAGACGACGCGCGGCTCGCCCTGCGGGAGTTCGGCCCCGAGCTCCGGGCACACGTCAATCGCGTCGCCGGCGCGAATCGGCGGTGGATCGGCGGCGACCACGGTGAGCGCCCGGCGCAGGAGGTCGGCCTCGTGGCGGTTCTCCGGCCAGACCAGCGCCTCCAACCAGCGCCGGTCGGCGGGGTCGCGCGCGTCCAGCGGGTGAAGATCAATGCCCGTTACGCTTGCCAGCGCCGGCAGCGCGTCAAGGTCGGGAACGTCCACAGCGTCGCGCCACTCGGCGGCGATTTGCACGGGCGAGCGTGGGTCACCGAAGTGACGGCCACCGAGGGTATAGCCATAGCGATCGCAGCGCAGCAGTAGTCCGGCGCTCGCGCCCACCTCGATCAGATGCACGGGCGCAGTGACACGCCGGCCGATCGCGGCGAGGCCGAGCCGCAGCGCCAGCGCTCGCTTGACGACGTTGGTCTGCACCAGGCGCGTCTGGATCAGGGCGGCGAGCGCAGGCTCAAACGCGGCGCAGAAGTCAATAAGCGCCGAGCCGGCGTCGTCGGGCGGGAGCGCGGCATCACCCACGATCGAGGGGTAGTAACGGGCCAGCGAGTGGTCGGCGCCCGCGAGCAGCAGGGCGTGGACTGCGCCGAAGAAGAGGAACGTCGGATACTGACCGGGGCGACCGAGCGCGGCGAGTCGCAGCAGGGCAGGCGTGCGCGCCACCGTCAGCGCGAGCGACTGATACAGCGGCGAGGAGGCGAACTCCGGTGTATGCGCGAAGCATTGCGCCACGGCTGCAATCTCTGGTGGGTATGCCACATCCATAAGCCCCACTTCTCGCTGGGAATGCGGCCCGTACATCCTCCCTGCCCATACTTCGCCAGCCCAGAGTATAGAGCACGGCCAGGCTCCCAGCGGCGGCTTTTGCGGTGAGT
>DASUBC010000735.1:0-6664 GCA_035763465.1 Thermomicrobiales bacterium | reverse complement strand
CTCCGCCTCGGCCTGAATTGCTTCCACGGGGCCGTTGGAGAGCGCGCCGAACTCGTGCCAGCCGCCCATCAGGCACTTGCTGGTCTTGCCGCGCACCTCGCGGAGGCTCAGGCCGGTGAGCCGGTCGCTCCAGTTGAGCACGTCCACCGGGTAATCGAGGAGAGTATCCATCAGCAGGCCGCCATTGCCATGCACATGCAGAATATTCAGCCAGCCGTCCTGCACCCGCCGCAGCGCCATCAGGTCGTAGGGCCGGCCGAACTCGCGGTAGCGGGCCTCGCCCAGGCCCCCTTCCTGGTCTTCCGTCAGGGCGCCCTGCACCGAGTAGAAGACGCCGTCAGCGCCAGCGGCCAGGTACAGTTCCATCGCGTCGCCGAGATTCTGCGCGAGTGTCGTCAGTGCGCCATGCACGACGGCCGGAGCATCGTGCAGGTGCTTCAGAAACGTGGCGTGGTCGGCACAGGCGTACATGGCTTCGGCCAGTGGACTGAAGAGCGTGACGACAATGGGCGTGTCCTCGCCGAGTTCGTCGCGCAGCAGTTCGATCGTGCGGAGGCGCTCGCGCACGAAGGGGGAGCGATTCAGGTCCAGCGGTTCGATGAGCCGCCAGTCGCCGGTGTCGTGGATGGACTTGCGCGGGAAGGGATAGGGCAGATCGGGCATGATCTTGCAGATGTCGAGGTCGAACTGCTCGTCGAAGAAGTCGAGCGTCGCCTCGGCCATGCGCCGCGCGGAGCCTTCGGGCCGGAAATGGTGCCAGAAGGCGACGGGCACGCGGTCAACTTCTTCGCCGCGCACGGCGGCGCGCACGCGCTCGGTGCGAGTCATTTCATCATCAACGAGAACGTCCACAGTGGTCTCCTTCACTCCGCCGGATGACTCCAGCACGGCTTCCTCGTGCCGTATCATACCAGCCAGAACATGCGGAGGCGCAATCGCGGTGAGGATGGCGATTTCACTACCGAGAGTACAGAGGGCACAGAGAGGGAACGAATATAACCGCAGAGCGCGCAGAGACCGCAGAGAACGAAAGGAGAAGAACTACTATTCGTTCTCTCCGTCCCCCTCTGTGCCCTCTGTACTCTCGGTGGTGAATCCGTCCCCAAAGGAGGGTGACTGATGCGAACTGATGCCGTCTACGCGGCTGAACTCGACCGCGCTGATCCGCTCGCGGCGTTTCGCGACCGCTTCTATGTGTCACCAGGGCAGTATTACTTCGACGGCAACTCGCTGGGGTTGCTCTCGCGCGACGCGGAGGCGGCGGTGCTGCGCGCGCTGGCGGAATGGCGCGACCTCGCGATTGGCGGCTGGCTGGGCGCGGCGCCGCCGTGGTATTACCTGGGCGAAGCACTGGCCGAGCTGACCGCGCCGCTGATCGGCGCGACCGCTGACGAGGTCGCGATTACTGGCACGACGACGGTCAACCTGCATAACCTTGTGGCGACGTTCTACCGGCCGGTGGGCCGGCGGCGTAAAATCGTCGCCACGGCGCTCGATTTCCCCTCCGACCTCTACGCCCTTCGCAGCCAGCTGGCGCTGCGCGGCGCCGATCCCGACGCCGACCTGGTGCTCGTGCCGAGCCGCGATGGCCGCACGATCGCCACGGCTGAGGTGATCGCGGCGCTTGACGAGACGGTGGCGCTCCTGCTCCTGCCGTCGGTCCTCTATCGCAGCGGTCAGCTCTTCGACACCGCCGCGCTGACGGCGGCGGCGCATGCGCGCGGCGCGCTCGCCGGGTGGGATTGCTGCCACTCGATCGGCGCGGTCCCACATCAGTTCGACGCCTGGGATGTAGATTTTGCGTGCTGGTGCGGCTACAAGTACCTGAACGATGGGCCGGGCGGCACGGCGGGTCTCTACGTCAACCGGCGGCACTTTGGCCTGGCGCCGGGCCTGGCGGGCTGGTGGGGCAGCGACAAAGCACGCCAGTTCGACATGTCCCCGGACTTCGACCGCGCGCCGAATGCCGGCGCCTGGCAGATCAGCACGGTGCCGGTGCTCAGCACGGCCGCGCTCCAGGGCACGCTCCAGATCTTCGCCGAAGCGGGCATCGCGGCCGTGCGCGCGAAGTCGCTGCGCCTGACCGGCTACCTGATGGATTTGCTCGACGCCACTGGATTGACCGCGCCGCCATACAACTACACGATTGGCACGCCACGCGCGCCGGAAGAGCGCGGCGGTCATGTCGCGGTGGAACACGCGGAGGGTGCGCGGATCGCCAGGGCGCTCAAGGCGCGCGGTGTTGTACCGGACTTCCGGCCACCGAACGTCATCCGCCTCGCGCCGGTCGCGCTCTACACATCATTCGCCGATGTCTGGCAGGTCATCCAGCAGCTGCGCGCGATCCTCGACAACCGCGAGCACGAAGCCTATCCAGTGGGGAGGGATGTCGTGGCGTAATTGCGGATTGCGGATTCTGCCTCGACCAGGCAGTGCCTCATTGATCAGGCAGTGGCTTGACCAGCGCTAATCCGCAATCATCACGCTGCCATTGCCCCCGCGCGGCTGTGAATGCGCTCAATGGGCTTCTCAGGGTCGCCGTTGCGGTTGGAGGGGTTCGTGCGGGTGATATAGTCGGCGACTTTCAGCAGCACCAGCGCGAGACCGCCAATCAAACCTGGCAAATCAATGGAGGATAAGTTGCCAGTGGCCGTCCCAATGAAGATTGTTGGCAGACTGGTGACCACGCCAAAGAGACCCAGCGTCAGCAGAAAGACGGCGAGGTATTTCAGGGTATTGCGTGGCAACCCGCTGACTTCCAGCTGCATCTCCTCGATCAGCGAGCCGCGCTGCCGGCCTGGTAGGCTGCCGAGATACGCCAGGACGATGATGCCAAGAAAGAGTATCTTGTGTGTCAGCAACACATAGCCGAGGCCGCAGACGCTAGCGACAATGTATAGGCCGAGTGTCAGGCTTTGCCGGCTGAACGGCGTGCGCGTGCGCCACTGCTCGCCGCAGCGATCGGCGAGGCTGGTGAAGGTAGCGTCAATTTGTTCGATCGGATCAGCGTCATCATGCAGCCGGTTGAATTCATGTTTCAGCGCCATGGTCTCGTCTCCAGCCTATGTGCGTTGCCGGGCGGCGCGACAGCCGGAAGCCGGCGTCGCTCTGTCCGCAAGAACCGGGCCTCACCAGTCGGGTACTGGACGAATAGCCCGATCGTCCCGTACTCTCTATGCTAAAAGTACCAGGACTGTTTGTCATCGGGCTAAAGTTGTATTTTTACGACGAGTTTTCTCCGACTTTGTTCTGAGTACGGCCGGTGGCGGGAGGAATGGCGCGTGAGTGGTGAACAGTCGAACCAGATCGTCGCGATCGTGCGTGACCTGTTCTTCGCGGCGCGAATTCGCGATACACTGCGCTCGCGCGGCTATGCGGTCGCGGTGGTGAAGCGCGAGGAAGATGTGGCAGCGGCATTCGCCGGTGGCCCGGTGGCGCTGGTGATTATCGATCTCGGCTTCGTGGCGATCGATCCGGCGGCGGTCATCGCCCGCCTGAAAGGTGCTGAGGCGACGCGCGCGATCCCGCTGCTGGCATTTGGGTCGCATCTCGATCACGCCGGGCGTGACGCGGCGAAGGCGGCGGGCGCTGACCGCGTCGTGCCGAACTCCAAACTGGTCGCCGATCTGCCGGCGCTGGTCGAGCGTTATGCGCGCGGAAAAGCGATAGCGGTTACCGATACTGAGGAGGAATGATGGCCCGGTTGCGTCCCTTGACCCTGGAAGAAGCGGCGCCCACACTGCCGGTCGCGGTGGCCGATGCCGTGCGCGCGGCGGGCAAACTCTCGCTGCCGGCCGGCATTCAAGCCTATTGTCCGCCCGTGCTGGAAGCGAGCCGGATGCTCAACGCGATGCCGGCGCGGAGCGGCACGCTGCCGGCGGAGCTGCGCTCGCTGGTCTGCCTGCGCGCCGCCTACCTCGTCGGCTGCGTCTTTTGAATTGACTCAAATGCCGCCGGGAGCGGCAACGCGGGCGCCTCGGACGAGAAGATCGCGGCGATCAACGACTACCCGACCAGCCCACTTTTCGATACGACAGAGCGCGCGGCGCTCGCATTGGCTGACGCGATGAGCGCGCAGCCAGCCGATGTCTCCGACGAACTGTTCGCGGCGGTGCGCCAGCATTTTACCGACGCGCAACTGGTCGAGTTGGCGGCGACGATCGCGATGGAGAACTATCGCGCCCGTTTCAACCGCGCGTTCGACATCGAAGCCGCCTGCGTCTACCAGCCGCGCGGTAAGTAGTGGCGCGTGGCCCCCCCGGCCCCCAATGGTGGGGGGAGTAGCGTATCCGAACTCCGGGGCTTGTCTGTCAGCCGCCGCGCCGTCATAAACCACTCCCCCAGCATTGGGGGACCGAGGGGGGCCGTCACTCAGGGAGGGCTACGGATGTCAGCTGGGTCGGCGGAGTTCGATGTGGCGAAGCGCGAGCTGGCGGCGGCGCTGGCGCGCTGCGCCGCCGCGCTGGAGCGGGCGCGCGACGATGACGCGCTCCTGGCGCTACGTGACCTTCTGCTCGATTTCCAGTTCGAGAGCCGGGATATGATCACGGCCATCGAGGAGCGACTCGGCGCGTTCAGCGGCGCCGATAGCCCACAGGCGCTGGCGGCGGAGGCCGAAGCGCTGATCGAGCAGGTCGAAGGGTTGCAAGACGCCTGGGAGAGCCGGGTGGCGCTCCTCCTCGACGCAGGTTTCACGGCCGACCAGCCGCGCGCCTTTCTCTCGGGTGCGCTGGCGGACCGGCAAGGCCAGGCGCGACTTGACGAGTTCTTCACCGGCCTGCCGGCCGATATGGACCAGACCGGCGAACTGCTTGAATTTGCCAAGCGCTACTTGCTGTCGTTGCTCGACCAGCGCCAGCCGCGCGGCCAGCGTCCCGCGCGCGGTTCGCGGTAGCCAGGGAGCGTGAACGATGCCGGAAGAACACGCCGAGTCGGCTCCGATTGTCAATATTGTGGGCGAGCGGATCGCGCTGGGGCCGATCCGCCGCGATCTCATTCCGACGTACTGTCGCTGGAACAACGACTTTGGTATGACGCGCACGCTGCGCCGCTCCGCGCCGATAACGCTGGAGCAGGTCAACCGCAGCTACGACGCCCTGCTGGCGGACGAACACGCGGTCAACTTCACGATCTACGAGCGCGCGACCTGGCGGCCAATCGGCAATACGGCCTGGAATGACATTGACGAGCGCAATCGTACGGCCGAGCTGGTCTTGCTGCTTGGCGAGGCCGATTGCCGGGGCAAAGGGTATGGCACAGAAGCGACGCGGCTGATGCTCGACTACGCCTTTACCGCGCTGGGTCTCCATAGCGTCATGCTGCGCGTCTACGAGTTCAACCTGGCGGGCCAGCGCGCCTACGCGAAAGCCGGCTTCCGCGAGTGCGGCCGGCGGCGGCAATGTCAGTTCATGGGCGGCAAACTCTGGGACGTTATCCTGATGGAATGCCTCGCGACCGAGTTCACCAGCCCAGTCTTGCACGCGGTCTTCGCGCCGGATGTGCCACGGGCGAATAGCGCGACGGAGGAAACGTGAGCGGCGGCGTGAATCGCGGTAGTTTCGCGCGGCCGGAGGTGGCGGCGCGGTACGCCAGTACGCAGATGTTCGCGGCGGGCGACGACCTGGATTTGCTGCGTCAGACGGCGGCGCTGACCGGGCGCGAACAGGTGCTCGACCTCGGCACGGCGGCGGGGCATACCGCGCTGGCGCTCGCGCCGGACGCGGCCTGCGTGCTCGGCATTGACCCTGCCCCTGCGATGCTGCACCAGGCACGCCGTCTGGCCGCAGAGCGCCAGCGCGCGAATGTCGCCTTCGTCGTCGCCAGCGCCGACCCCCTGCCCTGTCCCGACGCCGCGTTCGATGTCGTCACCTGCCGGCTGGCCGCGCACCACTTCCCCGACCTTCCCGGCGCGCTCTACGAGATCGCGCGCGTGCTGCGCCCCGGTGGCCGGCTGCTGGTCGTGGACACGATCGCGCCCGAAGACGAGGCGCTCGACAACTTCATCAACGAAGTCGAAGTGACGCGCGATCCCTCGCACCAGCACAATTACCGCCTCTCCGAGTGGGCGCGCGCGCTGGCCGGGTTCGAGATGCGCATGACGACCGTGGCGCAGTGGTATCTGCCGCTGGAGTTCGCCGGCTGGGTCGCGCGCGTCGGCGTTGCGCCCGAAGGCGTCGCACGCCTGGAAACCCTCTTCGACAACGCCACGCCGGCGGCGGTCGCGGAGTTCGCCATCACTCCACCGCCCGCGCGCTCCTTCCGCCTCCCGGCCGCGCTGTTTGTCGGGGAACTGGGCTGAATCGCTCGCTCTGCTATTTCGGCATATACATAGCATCACACAGCATGTGCCAGCCACAAACGCTCCTCCCGAGCCTACCCATATTCCACATGGAGAAGGAGGAAGCTAGCCTCTGGCTGCTTGTGCAAGTTGCCCGAACCGTGCCCGCGCATTGAAGCATTCGGGCCGAAGACTCCACCAATCGGGCCGTCTATCCTTGCAATGCAGGACGAGCTTGCCTTGCCCTCCATGGCCTGGGCAGAGTCTGGGGGAACAATATCGGTTGCGGATGCGTTCTACGCGGGGGCCACACGATTGACGTGGCCGATAGTGAAAGCGATGAGAGGATCAGCGATATGGATTGGGATGAGATACGCGACTGCGGCA
>DASUBC010000734.1:0-16185 GCA_035763465.1 Thermomicrobiales bacterium | reverse complement strand
CTTGCCCCCCTACAGCGGGTCGGCTAGACTGCTGGTGTGAGTGGCACTGTTCCGATCTGGATTGACGCCGACTGGAGTCACCACATGTCCGGCCAATTGCCAGCGCCGACCGAGCAGCCGCTCGCCGCGATTGACATCGGCACGAACACGATTCGGTTGCTGGTCGCCACGCCGGTCAGCGCCGACGGCGTTGTGCAGCTACAGTCGCTGCTGACGCGTACCGAGACAGTGCGCCTAGGCTTCGGTGTCGAGCAGAGCGGCCGTATCGCGCCCGAACGGCTGGCGCGGGCGGTCGCGACAGTAGAAGAGTTTCGCCAGCTTGCGGCGCAGTATAACGCTGCGCCGGTGCTGGTGGCCGCGACGAGCGCCGTGCGCGACGCCGCCAACGGAGCGGAATTGCAAGAGCAGATTGCGGCGACCAGCGGCCTTGAGGTACAGATCGTGGCCGGTATGCGAGAAGCGGAACTCACCTTCATTGGTGCGACCGCCGGTGAGTCGCTGGCCGGCACGCTGCTGGTGGCCGACCTCGGCGGCGGCAGCCTGGAACTGATCATCGCCCGCAATGGTGAGATTAGCAAGGTGGATTCGTTGCAAATCGGCTCTGGCCGCCTGACCGAGCGCCATGTGACGACTGATCCACCCGACCAGCCGGCGATCGCGGCGGTCGAAGCCGATGCTCGATCGAACCTCGCCGCGTTCGCGCATGGCGTGCCCGCGATAGCGCGCGGAATCATTGTCGGCGGCACGGCGACGAGCCTGCTGGTGCTGGCGCCGCGCCCAACGGAGACGCGCACCCTGACGCATCGCCGTCTGACAGCGGCGGCCGTGCTGCTGACCGGGGCGCCGGCGGCGGCGCTCGCGACTGAAACTGGACTCGATCCGGAGCGAGTGCGGACATTGCCCGCCGGCGTAGGAATTATTCGCGCGCTCTTGCAGGCGTTCGATCTGCCCCTTGCCAGCGTCGGCAGTGGCGGTATCCGCGAAGGCTTGCTGCTGGAGCATGTGCGCGGCTCTGGCCGGTCAGCGGCGCAGTCTGTCTGATCCGGCCGCGCCGCCCCCACAGGCGCGATATATCAGGGCGGGAGGTGGTTCGTGCAGGTAGCGATCCTTTCCGACATTCATGGCAATCCGCTGGCGCTGGAGGCCGTGCTCGCTGATCTCGCGGCGCGCGGCGGCGCGGACCTGCTAGCGATCGCGGGCGATCTCTGCCTGGATGGTCCCCAGCCGCGCGAAGTGGTCGAGCGCGTGCTTGCGCTCGGCTGTCCGGTCGTGCAGGGCAATACCGACCGCGACCTCGCCGCGACACCGGCTCCCGATGAAGGCGCCGGCGCGCTGCTGGCCTGGACACGCGCCGCGCTCGGCGAGGAGTATCTCGCCTATCTGCGCGACTTACCGTTCGCGCACGAAATCGCGGCGCCGGACGGCAGCCGGCTGCTAATCGTTCACGCGAATCCCCGCAATCTTGACGAACACCTGCGCCCCTATGCCTCCGAGCCAGAGTTGCTCTCGCTCCTGGGGGATCTCGCGCCGGAGATTACGACGATCGCCTTCGGCCACCTCCATATCCCCTATACTCGCCGCGTTGGCCGCTTTTTGCTGGCTGATATCGCCAGTGTCGGCTTGCCGAAGGACGGCGATCGCCGCGCCGGCTACGGGCTGCTGACCTGGACGGACGCCGGCTGGCAGGTCGAGCAGCGCCGGGTCGAATATCCCGTTGAAGAAGTGGTAGCGCAACTGCGCGCCGCCGCGCCGCCCGAGTCTGCCGAGCTGATCAAGCGGCTCTTGCGGGCGCGCTACCCCAATATGACGGCGGCACGGGGCGGGCGCCCGCCCCGTGCCGCGCGGCAGCCAGCGGCGGCGCCGGACGCGCCGCCAGACCCACCGGCGGCAGCGTCCGACGAGCCGGCCGCGCTGTCGCTTGCGCCAGAGGCGTTGCCCGATATCGTTCGCGCGGAACCAGCGCCCCCCATCGCGATTCCGCCCGAGGTGAGCGACACGACCGACACTGCTCCGGACGACGAAACCGCCAGCACTGAGGCGGTGGCAAAGCCTGGGAAGCGACATAAGGGCAAAGGCCATGCCGGCAAGAAGCCGGTCAAGCCGCCGCCATTGCTGGCGACGATTGGAGCAATGACCGCCGACCTCCCCTTCAGCGCGCTGCTGCCTGCCTTGCTCGGTGAGCGCCTGGCCGTGGCGCTACCACTGGTCGCCCGCGTGCGTGCCGGCGACGATCCGGAAGCCGTCCACGACCTGCGCGTAGCGCTACGCCGGTTGCGCGCCACGCTGGGGGCGGCCGAACCGTACTATCGCACGAAGCCCTATCAGCGGCAGCAGCGCCGGATCAAGGCGCTGGCCGGAGCGCTGGGCGCGGTGCGCGATAATGACGTGCTCCTCGCGCTGCTCGGCGAGTATGCCAATGGCAGCGCGCCCGATGAACGACCGGGCCTGGCCCGCCTCGGCGACGCGCTCGCCGCCGATCGCGAGCAAGAACACCGTGCCTTGCTCCAGGTACTTGACGCCTGGGATGAGCAGGATGGCTCCTACGCTGCGGACTTTCATGCCTTTAGCGCCCAGCCGCGCCGCGACCGCGCCCGCGACTGGGACTCCGTCACGACCGTGGCCGCGCGTGCGCTGACCCGCGACCTCGACCAGATAGATCGCCGTGCCGGTGAGCTCGAAGCGGTGGAACGCGATGACGTCGAAGCGTTCCATCGCGTTCGCATCGCCGCCAAGCATGTGCGCTATACACTCGAACTCTTCGCGCCGGTGCTGAACGACGACACGCCGGCCAGTACCGAGGAGTTGCGCCGTATTCAGGACACACTTGGCCGCTTGCACGATTGGGACGTCTTGCGCGAGCTGCTCTTGACTGAGCGCGTGGCGACCGCCGAGCACGACATCCGGCGGCTGCACGAGGCCGTCATGGCGCCCGGCAGCCGGGCCGCGCGCCTCGCCGCCGTGCGGGAACTGCTGGCGGCCCCCGACGCCTTCGTGGCGACGGCCCCCGGCATCTATGGGGTGCTCGCTGAGGCGACCGACGAACGCGCGCGGCTGGCGGCCGAGTTCCGCGCGCGTTGGGCGCTGCTGGAAGCCGGTGGGTTCCGCGAGCGCCTGCGCGCGTTGACCACTATCACCACCAGCACGGATGAGCACGTAGCAGAGCAGTGAGGGCAGCCATGCCAGTACGCAGCCGGTCGCGCAAGGAGCGCGCTGAACGCCATCAGACCAGCAAGGCGGCGACGGTGGACGCCGTCACCGCGCTGCTCGCCCGCGCCGAGAGCGACGGTCTGGGTCAGTCCGAACTTCGCGACCCGGCGCTCTACATCAATCGCGAACTGAGCTGGCTGGAGTTCAACGCACGCGTGCTGGAAGAAGCCTACGACGAGCGTAATCCATTACTCGAACGGGTCAAATTCCTCGCCATCTGCGGCTCGAACCTGGACGAGTTCTACGAGACACGCGTCGCTGCGCTGCTCAACCAGCTGGCGACTGGTCAGAGTTTCGAAGCTGGGCGCGACGCGCTCTCACCCAAGGAACAGCTGGATCTGATTCACCGTACGGTGCAGGCGCACACCGCGCTGAAACGCCGCCTGCTGCGCGAAGAGATCATCCCGCAACTGGCGCAGCGCGGTATCCACCTGCTCGACTACGCCACCCTGCCCGGCGCGACGAAAGAAGAACTTCGCGCTTATTTCGAGCGCGAAGTCTTCCCCGTGCTGACGCCGCTGGGCGTGGACGCCGGCCGTCCGTTCCCGCACATCTCCAGTCTCAGCCTCAACTTGCTCGTCGTCGTGCGCGATGAAAGCGGCGACCGCTTCGCGCGTATCAAGGTGCCGCCGGTACTGCCGCGCTTCGTGCCGGTGCGTCCACCCGCCGCCAAACACGAACCGGCGCCGGACCCCGACCCCGCGCTGACGGAGACACCCTCCCGTTCGGTGCCGCCGGTACCGCCGGTACCGGCAGTCGCCTTCACCTACCTCGAACAGGTGATCGCGGCGAACCTGGATATGCTCTTCCCTGGCAAGAATGTTGTCCGGGCGTATTACTTCCGCGTGACGCGCAACGCCGACCTCGCCATCCGCGAGGCGGAGGCGGAAGACCTGCTGGAGACGATCGAGGAGAGCCTGGAACGCCGCCTCTTCGGCTTTGTGGTGCGGCTGGAAGTTGACGCGGATACCCCGCGCGCGACGCGCGCCTGGCTCGCCGAGCAGCTCGATTTCGACCCGGAGAAAGTGCATATCAATGAGGGGCCGCTCAGCCTGCGCGACCTGATGGCGCTGACCCGCATTGACCGGCCCGACCTGAAAGACCCGCCCTTCGCCCCCCGGATGCCGGCTGAATGGCCGCGCGACGGCAGCACCGTGCTGGAGATCATCAGCCGTCGCGACATCCTGCTGCACCACCCCTACGACTCATTCGCGCCGGTGGTTGACTTCGTGCGGAGCGCCACCGAACCAGCGGTGCTGGCGATCAAGCAGACGCTCTACCGCGTCGGTGTCAACTCGCCGATCGTTGACGGTCTGCTGGAGGCGCGCGACGACGACACGCAGGTCGCCGTGATGGTCGAACTGAAGGCGCGCGGCGACGAGGAGAGCAATATCGGCTGGGCGCGGGCGTTGGAGCAGGCGGGCGTTCATGTCGCCTACGGCCTGCTCGGCCTCAAAACGCACTGCAAGCTCGCGCTGCTCGTGCGGAAGGAAGCCGACGGCCTGCGCCGCTACGCACACCTGGGCACCGGCAACTACAACGCGCAGACGGCGCGCGTTTACACCGACTTCGGCCTCTTCACCGCCGACCCCGACATCTGCGCCGATGTCTCCGACCTCTTCAATTACCTGACCGGCTATTCCGCGCAGCGACAGTTCCGCAAGCTGATTGTCGCACCCTCGAACCTGCGCCATCAACTCGACGAGTTGATCGAGCGCGAGGCGGCGCACGGCGAGCACGGCCACCTGATCTTCAAGATGAATGCGCTCGTTGATTCGGAGATGATCGAAACGCTCTACCGCGCCGCCCGCGCCGGAGTCACGATTGACCTGATCGTGCGCGGGGCGTGCTGCCTGCGTCCGGGTGTCCCCGGCGTCAGCGACCGCATCCGCGTCGTCAGTATCATCGGCCGCTTTCTGGAGCACAGCCGCGTCTTCTACTTCGCCAATGGCGAGAAGGGGCGCGAAGAAGGCCGCGATGCGATCTACCTGGGCAGCGCCGACCTGATGCCGCGCAACCTGAATCGCCGGGTAGAAGTGCTCTTTCCGCTCGAAGCGCCCGCCCTCAAAGCGCAGGTGCGCGACTACATCTTGCCGCTGCTGCTGAACGACAACGTCAAAGCCCGTATCTTGCAACCCGATGGCGCCTACCTGCGCCGGCAACCCGCGCCCGGCGAACGCGACATTGACGCCCAGGCGACCCTCCTGGCCGAAGCGACCACTGCCGCTAGGCCGTAGTTTAACGCCGAGGGCGCGGAGGACGCAGAGACTGTAGAGAGAGAATGAGAGATTGCGCGGTGGCGCTACGATGTGATCGGTTTCCCCCCAGCCACGCTAGCATCACCAATCTCAATAATCTCTGTGCTCTCTGCGTTCTCCGCGCCCTCTGCGTTGCACCATACCCCTGGCCTCGTGGGGACATTGAGCCGGCGATATTGCCTCAACCACTGATCGCCGGTGTATACTGTGTTCGTACTTGGTCGTTCGTACGATGGGCGGTGGTGAGGACGAGCGCTTGACCGATGTGATTGCCGGCGAAGAACAGGAACCGGAGGAACTGGGCATCCCGGAGAACGAAGACCGCGCTGACCCGGCCTTCGTGCATCCCATGGAAGTTGAGTTCGCCCGGTTGCTCGACTTCTATCACATCCCCTGGCTCTACGAGCCGACCTCGTTCGCCCTCAACTGGCAGGGCGATCAGGTCGTCGAAATGTTTACCCCCGACTTCTACCTGCCCGATCAAGACCTCTATGTCGAGCTGACGACGATGCGCCAGCGGCTGGTGACGCGCAAACACCGCAAGATTCGCCGCCTGCGCGAGCTTTACCCCAGCATCAACATCCGGCTGCTCTACAACCGTGACTATCACCAGTTGCTCGCTGCCTACGGCTATGGCGCGGTCGAGATCGCCGCGCTGCGCGAAGACGAGATCGAGCGCATCCTGGTCAGTCGCGACGAGCTGACGGCGCGCGTGGCCGAACTCGGCGAGGAGATTTCGCACGATTACGCCGACCGCGCGATTCTGCTGATCGGTGTGCTGAAGGGCGTCACCTTCTTCATGGCCGACCTCGCGCGGGCGATCACCCGCCCGGTCGCGCTCGATTACCTGGCGATCGCCCGGCCGGAGCGCGGCCAGGGTGGCGCGGTCCGCATCGTCAAAGACCTCGATCGTGACATCGCCGGGCAACACGTCATTCTGGTGGAGGACATCGTCAATACTGGCCTGACGCTGGACTATCTGCTGAAAGAGCTGCGCGCCCGCGACCCCGCCAGCCTGACTGTCTGCGCGCTACTGGACAAGGCCGACCAGCGCGTTGTGCCGGTGCCCATCGCCTATACCGGCTTCACCATCCCCGACGAGTTTGTCGTCGGCTACGGCCTGGACTATCGCGAACTCCACCGCAATCTGCCCTTCCTCTGCATCCTCAAGCGCGAAGTGTACGCGCCCACCGCCCCCGCCGGGCTGCCGGGCAGCGATACCTTTGGCGCGAACCGGTGAGGCGATTGAACGAAGCGAACAGGGAGGTGCGCGGATGGGACTGCGCCCGAACCGGCTGGAACCGCCCGGCCTGACTCACGCGCGGCTCGAATTCAACGGCATCTGGCTGCATTACGTGCGCGGCGGCGTGCAGGGCGGCACGCCGCTGGTACTGCTGCACGGCTTCCCGCAGAGCTGGCTGATGTGGCGGCTGGTGCTGCCCGCGCTGATGGCCCAGCACGACGTGATCGCCGTGGACTTGCGCGGCTACGGCGATTCGGCCAAGCCGGCCGGCGAAGCGGGCTACGACAAGGGCACGATGGCCGCCGACGTTCACACACTGCTGGACCGGCTTGGCGTCGTGCGCCCGGTGCTTGTCGGCCACGACCGGGGCGGGCGGGTGGCGCGGCGCTACGCGCTGGACTATCCCAACGACGTGCGCGGCGTCGCGCTGCTCGATATTCTGCCCGTCGAATATATCTACGACGACCTCTCCGCCGCCGACATCGCCGCGCGCTACTGGCACTGGGTCTTTCACCTCGTCCCCGACCTGCCCGAACAACTGATTGACGGTCACGAAGAAGCCTACCTGGAACAATTCTTCAGCCGCACACCGGGCCTGCTCGACCGCCTGCGTGCGGACGGCGCCTGGCTGGAATACCGGCGCGCGTTCCGCCAGCCCGGCGCGCTCGAAGCCGCGCTGAACGACTACCGCGCGACCTATCGCGTTGACGTGCCCCGCTACCGCGCCGAAAACAAATCCGGCCGCAAACTGACCGTGCCCACGCTGCTCCTCTGGGGCGACCAGGGCAACCTGGCGCACCACCCCGTCCTCGACATCTGGCGGCGTGTCGCAACCGACGTGCGCGGCGCGGCGATCGCCGCGTGCGGCCACTACCTGCCGGAAGAGCAGCCCGAGGCGGTGGCGGACGCGGTGCTGCGCTTCGCCGCCGAATGTGTCGCGCGAAGTTGAAATAGACATGGACTAACTCCGAGCGAGGGTGCGGAGTGGGCGCCAGAGACGGGAAAGGCGCGCTACATGACGAGTGCGGGTGTAATAGACGAGCGGAGCGCGGCGGTGATCGCGGGCGTCGAGGCGCTGGCGCCGCGCTGGATTCTGCACCTGCCGTCCAGCACATTGAAGGCGGTCGTGGGGCATTTTCTGGCGCGGGACGGCCGGGACGGCTTCCGCACCATACCGGTCCCGCGCGAGGAAGAGGGCATCGGCATCCTCTCCGGGCTGGCGCTCACCAGCACACCCGCCGTGCTGATCATGCAGGATAACGGCATCGGCAATCTACTGACCGCCCTCAACACCTTTCCCGTGCCGTACCACCTGCCAATGCTCGTCATCGTCGCGCGGCGTGGCGGATTGGGCGAATATAATTCGATGATCCATACCTTTTCAGAGCGCGTGGAAGCGATTCTCGACGCGGCGAATGTGCGGTACTTTCAACTGGACAGCCGCACGCCCGTGAGTGACTGGGCGCAAACGATCGTGCGGGCCGGCGCCTTTGCCCGCACCACGCACCGCCCGATCTTCGTGCTCATCAATCTGATGGGTGGGTAAAGCGCATATGGATGTGGTGACGTTTTCCCGGCCGTATGGCGCCGAGACTGATTACGAGCAGATGCGCGAACTGCTGGTCGAGAGTTTCGCGGCCACTGGCCCACCCGACTACTGCTCACTCGGCGACCTCGACTGGTGGCGCTACACCACTGGTGATATTCCCGATGCGGCCATCAATGCGCGGCTGTGGTTCACCGCGCCGGGCAAACTCGCCGGCTTCGCCTGGCCCGGTCAGGCGCAGGTCGAACTGCTCGTGCGATCACGACAGCGCACCCACACACTTGAAGGTGACATGCTCACCTGGGCCGAAGAGGAGCGGCGTGGCCGGGGCGGTGAGTCGTTGACGCTGACCGCCTGGGCCTTCGCGGACGACCTGGAGCGCACGGCGCTCTTGCGGGATCGTGGTTACACACGCACCGCGCCGGCGCTGGCCTATGACTACAATTTCCGCGAATTGGCCGCGTCGTCGCTCCCTGCGGTAGACCTGCCGCCCGGCTACGCGGTGCGCCATGTGCGCGGCGAGGTGGACGTCGAGCAGCGGGTCGCTGTCCATCGCGATGCCTTCGCGCCGTCGCGCATGACGGTCGCGAAGCACCGCGCAGTCATGGCCGCCCCAACCTACCGCGCCGACCTGGACCTTGTCGTCGTCGCGCCGGATGGCACGTTCGCGGCGTATTGTCTCGTGTGGTACGACACGGCGAACCAGTACGGCGTCTTTGAGCCGGTTGGCTGTCACTCCGCACACCGGCAGCGCGGCCTGGGGAAAGCGGTCATGGCCGAGGGACTGCGGCGACTGGCGGCGCTCGGCGCACGCACGGCCGCCGTCAACAGTCTGCACGGCGCGGTCCCCGCGAACCGGCTCTACCAGTCGGTTGGCTTCCGTCCGCTTGACGTGAACTACGCCTGGGAGAAGCGCCTCTGATGCCGGCCACAGCCAGGTTGAGCGCCGCGCTCGGTGAGGCTGAATGAGGAAATGGACGTGACGAGCACTGCCGCTAGCAACCTGCTATCCCGCCCGGAGGCACTGCGGATCGTGGACGAGGTGTTCGCCGCCGATCCAGTGGTGCTGACGCTGGGCGGGACGATTCGCGAGATGCTCGCGGTGGCCGGGCGCAAGCCGAACCACCTCTACGTGCTCGACGCGATGGGGCTGCCGGCGGCGATCGGCCTGGGCGTGGCGCTCGGCATCGCGGACGACGACCGGCGCCGCACAACACTCGTTGTCGAGGGCGACGGTAGCACACTGATGGGCTTCTCGACCCTCAGCACCATCGGCTTTCTGCGCCCGCGCAAACTCGTGTTGCTCATTCTTGATAACGGGGTGTACCTGGCAACGGGCGGGCAGCCGACCGCCGCCGGCGCGATTGACTTCGCCGGCGTGGCGCGAGCTTGTGGCTGGGCGGCGGCGCGCGATGTCGCCAGCACGCCCGAGGCGCTGCGCGCGGCGCTCCACACGGCGCGCGAAGCGCCCGGCCCGGCGTTACTCCGGATGCAGGTAGATACGACGACTATCCCGACCGATTACTTCCTGGAAGACCCGGCCTTGCTGGGCGCTGAGTTCATGCGCTGGCTACAAGGCTCGTAGGGGAGCGGCGAAGGTCGCAGTGGCGGGCGCGGCGTGGGCGAGACCGGCGCTCACCGGAACTCCACCGCAATGGGGAAGTGATCCGAGGCGTGTACTGCCTGCTCGCCTGTAATGATCTCGCACGCATGGAGGCGGGCGGCCAGGCGCGGCGAGGCAAAGGCATAGTCAAGCCGCATCCACGGCGTGTCCGTTGGATAGGTATAGCCTGGCTGCTGGGGATGGAGCATTCGATAGCAGTCCGTGTAGCCAGCGTCCAGCAGGAGCTGGATGGCGGCGCGCGGCGCGGCCGTGGCCGCGTCGCCCCACTTCACCACACCGCTCGGCGGTGTACCGGTCGGGTCACCTGGGCGGAGCGCGTTGAAGTCGCCGACCAGGAGCTGCGGCTGGTCGGTGAACGCACGCAGAACATCGAGGATCACCGGCATCTCTACCACGGGTGGATGGGCCTCGTGGCTGGACGCCAGGTGTGTGGCAAAGAGGCGCAACGGCCTCCCTTCCCACACAACCTCGATTGCGAAGAGCGTTTTTGCCAGGATGGGCCGGCGGTAGTTTTCACTGCGCTGGATCGGGAGCCGGCTGAGCCAGGCGATGTGGTACGGACAGTTCGCCTCCCCGAAGAGCATCGTCATGCCGAGCTCGTCTGCCAGCCAGGCCGCGTTCGCGCGGCTGTTCGCTTCGATCAGCGCCACCGCGTCTGGCTGCTCGCGTTTCACGATGGCCGCGATGGCGGGCAGCCGCTCCTCCCCGCCATTGAGAATGTTATAGCTGAGTACCTTCATCGTCAGGGCGGTTGCGCCTCCTCCAAACAGAAAGCGAGCAGTCCGGCTATGGGAGTATAGCCGGACTGCTGCTCATGTGGGCCAGGGCGAGAGGCTATTCCTGCTCCGCATCCTTCGCCGCGCGCTCCTCCGCGTGGGCGTTGAGGCGGCGCGAGAGCACGCCAAGCGCCGCCGCGCCAGCGCCGAAGAGACCCAGGAAACCGAGCATCTCCTGCAAGCCGCCGTTGCCGTTGGTCGAGCCGTAGCCGCCGCCGGTGTTCGGCAAACCGGGCATCGCCGGCGTTGGCGTCGGCGCTGCCGGCGCGGCGACGGTGCAGCTCACCGCTGGACCGCCCGGTGTCGTCTCGGTCACATTGCTCTTGTCCACCGCCGAGCCGGGGTACGTGACCGCCGTGCCGCTGCCGCCGATGAAGCCGAGCTGCTTGAGTGTCGCGGCGGCGTCGCCGACCGTGGTGACGACCATCTTCTCGAACGCGACGTTGTTCGCCGGCCGGGTGCCGAGCGCGTAGTTCGCCAGCACACGGTGTTCGGCTTCGACCGTACCGATCTGGAAGGCCACCTTGACCAGTTCGGGGTGGTTCATCTCGGCGAACTCGCGCGCCGCCGAGGCGTACGCCGCGATGAACAGCCCTTCCGCCGTAACCAGGGTAGTGAAGAGCGTGTTGTAATCGCTCAGCAACTTGGGATCGGGCACGTTGAACGTCGTCGTCAGCGGCTTGGCGCCCGCGCCTTGCAGATAGTCCAGGTGGTACTGCTCTTCCGCGCGAGCCGCTTTCAGAATCGCGACGACCGGATCGGGGATCGCCTTGTTGTAGCCGCCCTTCGCCGCGCTATCGAGCGCGCCGCCGAGCAGCGTGACCGCCAGCGCCTCGGCGGTCGCCGCGATGTTGATGATGTCCGTGACGGTCTCGGAGGCCGCCGCCACCGAGCCAAGCATCCCCGCCTGGGCCAGCGCCAGGCCGACACCCGCCGCGCCGACGCCCTTCAGCAGGGTGCGCCGCGACACCCGCGCGCTCATGACAGTATCGAGGGTACTCATCGATCTTGCTCCTCTCTACGCTGTATCTCTGCTGGTAGGTTCGCCGCCAGCAGGCTTACGGGTTGAGCTGGGTGACGCCGCTGTTGTCAATCTGGCCGGGGCCGGGATAGGTGATCGCCGGGCCACTGCCGCCGATGAAGCCGAGCTTCTGCAGCGCCGCTGCCGCTTCGCCCACGCTGCCGAACATCGCCTTCTCGAAGGCCAGGTTATTCGGCACCGGGTCCTTGATGACACCGCCGGTGATGGCGTAGAAGCGCGCGTGCGCGCGGTGCTCGGCTTCGACCGCGCCAATTTGCACCGCGACCTGGACGAGCTTCGGCTGGCCGAGAATCGCGAATTCCTGCGCCGCCGCCAGATACGCCGCGATGAACGCCTCTTCGAGGGTGATTAAGGTATTCAGGAACGTGGCGACGTCGGTGACGATCTTCGGGTCGGGCACGTTGAAGGTCGTCGTCAGCGGCTTGGCCCCCGCGCCGGTCAGGTAGGCGTAATGCGCCTGCTCTTCGGCCCGCGCCGCCTTGATGACCTGCTGCTGCTCTGCGTTGAGACCCAGCTGGCCTTTGGCCGCGTTATCGAGCGCGCCGCCCAGCGCCGTGACCGCCAGTGCTTCGGCGGTCGCCGCGATGTTAATAATGTCCTGCACGCTTTCGCAGGTGGCCGCCGCGCTTTGCAGCGCCAGCGTGTCCGCTATGGTCAAATTCAGCCCGGTGGCCCCGCTGGCCTGGTACAGTGCTGTCATCGCGTGTACTCCTTTTCCTGACCATTTGCGTTGGCGTCTGGTATGCATGGCTGGCCGCGGGCGTCATGCGCTGTTGCAGACGCTTCCATGGCGGCAAGCCGGTTCTCCTCCCTGTTTTTCGCGCAAACCTCCCCACGCCGGGGCGCACCAGCGCTCCGTCCTGCTCAATCCTGCTCCTGGTAGCTGGCCAGTAGACGGCGGCTAACCGTCTCATGAGTTGTTACGGGAAAAGAAGCGGGATGGATCAATCGCGGACGATTAGGGGGCTATTTCCTACTCCTAACTGTGCCAACTTCGGCGCACGCGAGAAGAGCCAGGCATACGCAGCGGGGAAGAGTCGGGGCGGTTACCCTGGCTGGTTGCAGAAGCCGGAAGTGCGGCTGCATTCTCTCCGCCGTCGCGATACGTGCTCTCATCACCCTTCAATTTTCCACCACAGCGCGATTGGTAAGACCACGTAACAATAGGCAAAAGGGATGCCACCGCTGTTTTCTGCAACGCATGGAGTCGTATCGGCGCTGAACAGGTGCCCAGCGCGGAGCGGCCTGCTGAATCGGGTATACTGGGCGGGCCAGTGTGCGGTGTGTCGAAGATGATCTCTTCGCGCCATCAATCCGTAGTAGTCAGTAAGGATAGGCTCGTTGGGCGAAAGCACGACCGGTCCCAATGCCGAGAGCGATCAAGCGCTTCTGGCAGCGGTGCAGCGTCGCGACGAACGCGCGATCGCGGCGCTCTACGATCGGTATGGCGGTCTGGCTTTTGGCCTGGCCTATCGTATCTTGGACGATCGGGGCGCGGCCGAAGACGTCGTGCAAGACGCCTTCATGAGCGTCTGGCGGCGCGCGGTAAGTTTTCAGCTGGATCGCGGCAGCGTGCGTACCTGGCTCCTCTCCATCGTGCATCACCGCGCGATTGACCGGCTGCGCGGCGCGGCGGGCAAAAGCCGGCGCGACGAGCCGCTGGACGAGATTGACCGGATCGCGCAGGTGGACGATCCCTGGCGCGAGGTGAGCATTCGTGTGCAGGGCGATGTCTTGAAACGCGGCCTGGCGACGTTGCCTGAAGCGCAACGGCAGACGATTGAACTGGCCTACTTTGGCGGCTATACCCAGCAGGAGATCGCCACGGCGATGGATGTGCCGGTCGGCACGGTGAAAGGACGGATGCGGATTGGCCTGCAAAAGTTGCGCGAGCTCCTGAGTGGCGCGGGAGTCGAACTGACATGAGCGGACGGACCGTCCACGATCACGATTTCAACCTGGAGGACGGCCCGGCGGGACCGGAGGCGTGCGCCTTCGCCGCGCAAGGGTTCCCGGCGGCCTTTGTCCTCGAAGCACTCGATGGCGACGATGTCGCCGCGTTTCGCCAGCACCTCCCGACCTGCGCGATCTGCCAGGCCGAGGTCGCGGCGTTTGGGGCGACGACGGCGCAGTTGCCTCTCGCCGTCGAACTGACTGAACAGCCGTCGCCGGCGCTGCGCGAGCGCCTGCTGGCGGCCGTCGCGGCCGATAGCGCGCCAGCGCCGACCGCGCCGGAGCCGATCGCGCTGGCCGAACGGCGCTGGCCGCGCGTCTACGCGGTCGCGGCGGTGATCCTGCTGGTGTTGTCACTGGGCCTGCTGGGGTGGAATCTCAACCTCCAGCGGCAGATGCGCCAGACCCAGGCAGACCTGAACGCGGCGCGCAATGAACTGGCGGTCTACAAACTCAATCCAACGAGCGGGCAGCAGGCGACCGGCGAGGTGCTCTATCTACGCGACCGCCAGCAAGCGGTGCTGGTCGTGAACAATTTGCCGCCACTCCAGCCAGGACAGGTCTATCAAATCTGGCTGATTGACAACGGCCAACCTACCGGCGCGGGCGTCTTCATCACGCCGACGACCGGCATCAGCGGCAACCTGGCGCGGTATCAGACGATCGCCGTCACGATCGAGCCAGGGCCGACCGGCAGCGCCGCGCCGACGATGACGCCAATCGTGGCAGGCGCGCTAAGCCAGTAGACGTCGGCATCTTCTGTGGCCAGGTGCCAGCGCACGCCAGTATTCGGTATCCACATGGCGAAACGCGACGTGGCATGGATCGTGCATTAACCAGGGCTAGACCTCACCAGACTGCGTGGTGAGGCAGCATTGAAGACAGCGAAGGAGCACAAAGCATGTCAGGTGCTGGCCCCGGTCCCGGCGATCCGGGCTATGATCAGGAGGTCGTTGCCCGCAACGAACGCCGGAATGTCATGACCCCCGATGGCGAGGTTGTCGGGCAGGAAGTCGTGTCCTCGGAGATGGTGGACAATGTCGAGGCTCGGCGTTCCAGCGCGAACTGGATCGCGGGTCTGGTCTATTTCATCTTCGGCGTGATCGAGATCTTGATCGCGCTACGCATTCTACTGAAGCTGCTGGCCGCGAACCCGAACGCCGGTTTCGCCCAGTTCATCTACAGCGTTACGCGGCCCCTGGTCGCGCCGTTCGAGGGGATTGTCGGCACGCCATCGGCGAGCAATGGATCAGTCTTTGAAGTGTCCTCGGTCCTGGCGATTATCATTTACCTGATCCTGAGCTGGATCATCGTGCGGCTGTTACAGCTCGTAATTGACCGGCCCGCGAGCGGCGTGTCGGCAAGCCGCACGGTCGGCCGGCGCTCCCGGTTGTAATTCCGGCGCCTGCTCATTGCCCTGGCCGCCCGCGCGGGCGGCCAGGGCGATTGGTCTATGCTCCCCCTCTCCCGTGACACGGGAGAGGGGGCCGGGGGGTGAGGGCGGCTAGCTATGGCGCGCGTGGGCGGCGACATACGCCTGTGCCTCCGCTCGTGCCCAGCGATCGGCGGCCTCGATGTTCTCCACCGTGACGGCTACCGACTCGCTGTAGGCAGCCAGGATGGCTTCGAGCAGGGCGGGAATCGCGGTGAAAGCGATCTTGCCGTGCAGAAAGGCCATAACTGCCTCTTCATCGGCGGCGCTCAGAATTGTGGGGTACAGTCCGCCGGCTCGCCCTGCTTCGTAGGCGATCCGCAGGCAGGGGAAGCGCTGGGGGTCCGGTTCGGCAAACGTTAGCCCGCTGGCGGCGGTGAGGTCGAGGCGAGGGAAGGGTAAGTCGGCGCGGTCCGGGTACGTCAGCGCATAGGCGATCGGCAGCCGCATGTCGGGCAGTCCCAGCTGGGCCACGATCGCGCCGTCATTCCACTCGATCAGGCCATGCACGACACTCTGCGGGTGAATCAGTACGGCGATCCGGTCGAACGGCACGTCGAAGAGCCAGTGCGCTTCGATGACCTCCAGCCCCTTGTTCATCAACGACGCCGAATCAATCGTAATCTTCCCGCCCATATTCGGCCAGGTCGGGTGTTTCAGCGCTTGCTCGGGCGTGACCCGCGCCATCTCATCGAGGCTCAGCGTGCGAAAGGGGCCGCCGGAGCCGGTGATGATCAGGCGCTGTACACTGGCCGCGCCGCGCGCACTGAGCAGCGCCTGCCAGAGCGCGCTATGTTCGCTGTCAATCGGCCGGATGACTGCGTCCCGCGCCCGTGCGGCGGCGGTGACAATTTCGCCCGCGCAGACGATCGTCTCCTTGTTCGCCAGCGCGACTTCTTTGCCGGCCGCGATCGCGGCGAGCGTCGGCCGGATCGCCGCGTGACCGGAAGTGGCAATCACGATTAAATCGGCGTCGGGCAACGTCGCCAGCGCGAGCAACCCATCGGCGCCATGCAGAATCTGGCTATCCGGCAAGGCGATGCTGCCGGGCTGAATATCGCCGTCGAGCGCCACGACCGCCGGTGCGAATTGCCGGATCTGCTC
>DASUBC010000733.1:0-2170 GCA_035763465.1 Thermomicrobiales bacterium | reverse complement strand
TGTCTCCTCGTCGAGCGCGGTCCCGGTCATCAGGTCGGTGTAGTCGTCCGCCGTCAACGATAGGCGCTCGTCGCCGGCGGGGACGGCATAGCCGTGTTCATCAAGCACATCGGCTGCCTCCAGCTCATTGACACCCAATGCCGCTGCCAGTTCGGCCAGCGTATAACCACCAGCGCCGGTGCTCACCGTTCCACTCATCGGTCGCCCTCCTATCGCTGTTGCAAGGGATCAACCACGGCCACCTAGACTGCCTCTCGTGCCGGTTGTGGCGGCGAGAGGTAGCACCGATCTTAACTCAGCGGCGAGCAGACCGGCAACGCTGCGCGCCCTCAGCCGCCAGGGCGGGGCGCGGCTACCTCGTCGCGCGGGGGGATCGCCATCGTGGTGGCGAGCATGGTCGCCACGGGCCTTTCCCGCCCGTTGGCGTCCCGCGCGATGACGTCACCGGCGCACACGGTCAGCGTGCGCCCCGGTTTGGTCACGCGCCCGCGCGCCACGAACACCTGGCCAGCGGCCGGGGCGAGGAAGTTGACCTTGTACTCCACGGTGAGCACTTCGACCCCGGCTGGCAGCAGGCTCAGCGCCGCGTAGCCGCAGGCGCTATCAACGATGGCGGTGGTGACGCCCCCGTGGAGGTAGCCGTGCTGCTGGGCCAGTTCCGCGCGGAACGGCAGCACGATCTCGACCGCGCCGGGAGCGACCTCGACGAGTTGCGCGCCGAACGTCGTCATCGCCGCCTGCCGGCCGAAACTCGCGCGCACGCGCGCCGTGAAGTCCGGGTCGCGAGGCTCGAACGGGGCCATCGGTCGCTCCTCTCCGCATCTCCGGCCGCAGCCAGGCGCGCCGGATGGCGCCCCGAGTATATCCGAGTGCCGGGGGCTGCAATGGCGCGTCGGCCACCGATCCAACTACGCTATGTTCTCCGATGTTATGGCCGGATGTGCCCGCCAACGCTGCGAAATACATCACTCGGAATGACGCTGTGCCAGCAGCCAGATACAGCGCCGACTCAACCCGCTGACGACTGCCGGCTAGCCGTCGAGCCACTCAATCGTCACCTTGTCCGCCGCATGGACGCCAGTCTGCCGCAGCACGCCCGCGCCGGTGTTGATGAAGGAGTGTGGCGCATGGGCGGGAACCAGCACAAGGTCGCCCACGCCGGCCTCGACCGTGACACCGGCGATGATGTAGCGCGCCTGGCCCTCGTGCAACACGAAGAGTTCTTCGTATGGATGGCGGTGCAGCGCGGCGCCTTCGCCGGGTTGCACTTCGCCGAGCATCAGTGAAATGGTGGGCAGGCCGTGCTGGCCGCCATGAAACAGAGTGGCGAAACTGCCGGCGCCAAACTCATGCCGACCCAGATCGCCGCGCGTAACGAGATACTGCATGGCCGCCTCCGTTTCGTTGTGGTAACTGCGGCAGTGCCTGCCAGCTCATCACCGGCAGTACAGAGACCGTTCGGCCTTGTCCACATATACGCAAAAAACGCGGGGCAATTTCCAGGTGTTCTAATTTCACCAGCCTACCCCCTTGACAAAATAGAACTAATGTTCTAAAGTGCATGTAGAACACGAGCGGCGGCGAGGGGGCCGCGCCGAACACGACTAACTGGGCCAGGGTCAGCGCCCGGCCAGTATCCGGAAGGGGGACACCCATGTCGCAGTCTTCGCGCACACAGACCGCCGACCGCGCCGATGCCTTTGTGCGCCGTCAGGCGCTCTGGGTGCGCCTGACGGAACTCTTCCGTACGCACGAGCCGACGAACGAGCAGCTGACGCAGGTTTCGACCCTGGCGGAAGTTGCGATCGATCGGGTCTTCACCGCCCATCGGCTGACCGAGCAGCAGTGCGGCGAGCAGCATGGCATCGTCAAAGACTACGCCGAATGCGCCGCGCTCTACGGCTACGTGCTCGGCTACTGGCAAGCGCGACAGGAAGCCTACTACAGCACGCCCGCCGCGCTCGCCGAATCATAATCCCTACCAATGGTTACAGGTTGGCAAGTTCACAGGTTGCAGGTTGGAACTGGCTAGCAGCGAGCAAACGTGTACCGTGCGAACTTGCCAACGTGCAACGATTTTTGGCCTACTTCTTCTCCTACCCTCCCCTACCCTCCTCATCCCTACCCTATCCCCCAGGGCGGCCCTCTCCCCAGGGCCGCCCGCCCCTTT
>DASUBC010000732.1:0-3821 GCA_035763465.1 Thermomicrobiales bacterium | reverse complement strand
CTATCCGCCAGGTCGCGCAGTTCACTGGTGGCGTCAATCCGGGCGATCGCCGCCGCCAGCGTCAACTTGCCGCGCTGTACTTGCGTCGCCAGCCGGTAGAGCGGATGGCTTGCCACACCCTGCGGTGCTCGTCTCCAGCCTGTGAACAACCGACTCCTCCTCACGCGTGCCGTCCGACTCGCGCGGCGCGCTGCCGCCTTGAATCCCGGCACGGCAGTGGCCCGTTCAACGCCTGGCCCTGAGTGCTGTCGCGTTGTCGGGCTTTCCCCACAGTCTCCAACCAATCCCTTGCGCTACAGCATACCACAACAACGCCAAAAGGTGAACAGCTATAGAACGTTCGCCGTTTCAGTGCCAAATCGCTCTGGTTGCCTCTCCACAAGGCGCTACCTGTACGTACGCGAACGTACAGGAAAGATGGGGATGGGCCATGGAAGGTGCCCGGCCGCACTGCCGTCTGGCGCGGTATACTTGCCCTCGTTGACCGAGTACGGCCAAGCTGCTGCCAGGTGTGGCCGGGTGACGACTGCCGCCGGATGGTGCGCCGGCCAGGAGTGTAAGGAGGCGCGTGCATGGAGTGGTCAACGCCGACGCTGGCCGACGTGTTGCGGGCGCGCACGGCGATTGCGCCCTATTTGCGGCCCACACCCACAATTGAGGCCACCGCGCTCGGCGCGCTGCTCGGCTGCCGTGTCTACTTGAAATGTGAGAACCTCACGCCGACCGGCGCGTTCAAGGTGCGCGGTGGGATCAACCTACTGGCAACGCTGACACCTGAGGAACGGGCGCGCGGCGTACTGGGCGTCTCGACGGGCAATCACGCGCAGTCGATCGCCTACGCGGCCAGGCTCTTCGGCGCGCGGGCGCTGATTTATATGCCCGCCGGCGCCAATCCACTGAAGGTTGCGGCGACACGGGCGCTTGGCGCTGAGGTTGTCCTGACTGGCCGCGACTTCGATGAAGCGCGCGTCGCGGCGGAGGAGCGCGCGGCGCGCGATGGTCTGCGCTATATCCACTCGGCGAACGAACCGCTGCTGATCGCCGGCGTCGGCACCTACGCGCTGGAACTGCTGGAAGCCGTGCCCGACCTGGAGGTGATTATCGTGCCGGTCGGCGCCGGCAGTGGTGTGCTCGGCACGGCGACCGTGGCGCACGCCGTCAATCCGGCGATCCGGGTGATTGGCGTGCAGTCGGAGGGCGCGCCGGCCGTCTACCTCTCGTGGCGTGCGGGGCGGCGGATCGAAACCGAGCAGATCACCACGTTCGCCGAAGGACTGGCGACCCGGCAGCCGTTCGACCTGCCTCTCGCGCTGCTGCCGCGCCTGGTTAACGACATGATGCTCGTCAGCGACGACGAATTGCGCCGGGCGATCGTCATGCTGCTCGACAAGGCCCGGCAGGTGGTCGAAGGGGCCGGGGCCGCGCCGCTCGCCGCCGCGCTCCGGCGGCGCGATGACCTGGCCGGCAAGAAGGTTGGCCTGGTGCTCAGTGGTGGCAATATCACGCTGGACCAGCTGCGCGAACTGCTCAACGCGGAACCGGCCGGGCAAGGTCTGCCCACGCCGGCCGGCACGATGGTGGAGAACTGATTGATGAGCGATTCGGACACGTTCGCCGCGCGCGTGCGCGCCGCCGCCACACGCAACAATAGTCTGGTCTGTGTCGGCCTCGACCCCGACCTCACCCGCTTTCCGGCGTCGCTCCGCGCACGATACGAGCGCAATCCGGCCGGCGCCATCGCCGCGTTCAACCTGGCGATCATCGAGGCGACCAGCGACCTCGTCTGCGCCTACAAGCCGAATCTCGGCTTCTACCTGGCGCATGGTGTCGCCGGTATCGAGGCGCTGGCGCGCACACGCGCCGCGATTCCAGATACGGTGCCCGCCATTCTCGACGCCAAAGTCAACGACATCGGCCACACCGCCGCTGCTTACGCGGTGGGGTATTTCACCCAGTTCGGGTTCGACGCCATCACCGCCTCGCCCTACCTGGGCGCCGATAGCCTGGCGCCGCTCTTCGCGCACGCTGGCCGTGGCGTGCTCATCGTCTGCCGCACGTCAAATCCCCATGCGGGCGACCTCCAGGACTTGCCGGTCGCCGCAACGTCCGGCGCCGCCACCGGGCCGCTCTATACAGCGGTCGCGCGAAAGATCGCGACCTGGACCGAGCAATTCGGGGCGGCGGGCAATTGCGGCGCGGTCGTCGGCGCGACCTATCCCGCCGAACTCGCGGCGGTGCGCGCTATTCTGCCCAGCGCGCCGCTGCTGATCCCTGGCATTGGTGAGCAGGGCGGCGCGCTGGCGGTGACGGTGCGCGCCGGCGCGGACGCCGGTGGCTATGGCGCGATCATCAGCGCCAGCCGGAGCGTTACCTATGCCTCGACCGGCGCGGACTTCGCCACCGCCGCCCGCGGGGCCACTGAAGCGTTGCGGTCCACAATCAACAACGAGCGCCTGGCGGTGTCGGCAAAATGAAACTTACAGTGAGCGCGCGAGTACGTTTTGGAGAAAGACCAGGCCGAAGAGCACGATCATCGGCGAGAAGTCGAGACCGCCGGCGGACGGAATGATGCGGCGCACCGGCCGCAGCATTGGCTCGGTGACCTCGATCAGGAAGCGCGTGATGGGATTGCTGCCCGCGCCGTCGAAGATTTGCGCGATAAAGCGCGCGATGAAGAGGATTTCGAGCAACCGGATCAGGGTAGAAAGCAGCCCGATCAGTGAGAGTGTAGACATAGGGATGACGCTCCTGTCAGACGATTCGTGCGGTTGTGTACGAGATGCAGCATGGAATATGGCTTAATAGAGCATGTAGAGGAGTTGATTGACGATAATGCTGAGGAGGACAATCAGTAGCGGAGAAATATCCAGCGCGCCCACGCGCGGCAGCAGACCGTTGACCAGGCGCAGATACGGCGCGCTGATGGCGTTGAGCACGCGGGTAATCGCCCAGCTGTTGCTCGGGTCGGCCATGCTGACAATCCAGCCGGCCATCAAGACCCAGGGCAGGACGTAGACCAGTAGGTGCATGGCCGAGAAGAGTAGTGAGATCATGCGAAGACCCTCCGAGCGTGATGACGCGGTCAAACTATTGGGCCATCGCCTGGTCGCCTGGCTGGCCGTCTCATCGTGAAGTATACCATCGGGCATGGGCGTGAGAGCATGAGAGCGTGAGTCGTGAGAGAGTTCGGGTCAGCACGGTGCCGATCTACTGGCGCAGTGCTTATCCCAAGCAACTCATGCACTCACGCTCTCACGACTCACGCCTGATAGGAGCGTGTAGTGACAGAACAACTGCCTCGTGACCGCTATGTCGGTTGCCTGGTGGGCTTGGCCCTCGGTGACGCGCTTGGCGCGCCGCTGGAGTTCATGTCGCGCCAAGCGATTGCGGCGGCCTGGGGCGAAGTGCGTGATATGCTCGGCGGGGGATGGCTGAATGTCGAACCCGGCGAGTATACCGACGATACGCAGATGACGCTGGCGATCGCCGACAGTATTGTCTTGCGCGGCCGGGTCGATCCCGAAGACATCGCCCGGCGTTTCGTCGCCTGGCTGCGGACCGCGCCGAAAGACATCGGCAACATTACGCGCACCGCAATTCATTACCACGAACAGGGTGTGCTGTGGGACGAAGTCGGGCCGCGCGTCTGCCGGGAAATGGCCGGGCGCTGTGCTGGTAACGGCAGCGTGATGCGCTGCGCGCCGGTCGGCTTATTCCACGCCCGACGGCCGGCGGCGCTGGTGCGCGATAGCCTGATCTCCTCCAACCTGACCCACGCCGATCCAAAGTCGGCCTGGAGCACGGTCGCGGTCAATCTGGCG
>DASUBC010000731.1:0-7481 GCA_035763465.1 Thermomicrobiales bacterium | reverse complement strand
CCGGAGACCGAAGGCGCCGCGCGCGAGGTGCTCTCGCTGCCAATTCACCCCTCGCTCAGCGCGGCCGACCTGGAAACCATCGCCGGCCGGGTCTGCGAAGCCCTCGACGAAGTGCCGGACGCGCGCTTCGCGGCGGACTAGGCCCTGTCTGACGAACCCGGTCGGCACGGTCGGGCGTGCCGACGCGCCGCGCCCATGAGGCCGCCAAGGCCCCCCAGCACCGCCCCAACCAGGCCGAACAGGAGCGGCAGGTCCCAATCAACGTGGTGATCCTGCGAGTTCACGTCGCGGAAGGCGTAGGCCATCAGCGCGAGGTTGGCGAGGATGACCAGCACGCCCGCGACTGGGGCGAGGAGGCGGCCCCTATTACCCCCAACCGCCCGCGCCGCAACCGCCCCGGCGAGGCACGGGAGCGCGAGCCATTCCAGCAGCGTGGCCACCGGGAGCTCGCCATGGTCGAAGGTGGCCAGGTCGAACCAGTTGACGCCGAGCCAGACCACCACGACGAGCATCGCGGCGAGGACCGCGGCCCGCGGGTGCGTCCGAATATCCTGTCGCAATTCGCTCATAGCGCGGCCTCCTTCCCGCACACGCCGCATCGCGGGGCACGACCATCGAGCGGGGCGGGCAGTGGCGCGACCACCGGCAGCTCATTAGCAGCACTCTCTGGCGGCTTCGCGTCGGCACGCCGTGGCGTGACATGCTACGGCGCTACGGCCCATCGCAGACCGGCGACTGCTGCGCCGTCGCGGCATCCCGCACACCTCCCCCGCGCGGCGGCGACCTACCGGGCCGCCGTCGTCCTGGCAGCCATGCCGCTGCGGATGCAGTGATACCGGCGCAGTCTGCCGACCGCCGACCTACCGAGCGCCCGACCGAGCGCGACGAGCGGCCAGGCGAGCAGGACGAAGATCGGCACGTTGATGAGCACGTCCAGGAGCGACTCGGACGCCCCGACCGCTGGCGGCCCCCAGGCGGTGTCGGCGAGCGCACTGAGCCAGATGGCCAGCGCGCACTCCAGCGCCAGCAGCCAGCCGTGCCGCGGGCGGCGGAGCGCGCCGGCCAGCACCGGCAGTGGCAGGATGACCAGCCACACCGCCGCACCCCAGGCCCGCAGCCCGAAGGTGACCGCCAGCAACGTCGCAAGCAGGGCGGCAGTGGTGCCGGCCTCAACCAGGACAGCGCAGCCGACCGCGCGCCAGCCCGACCGCGGCATGCGCTCGTTCATGTCACCGCTCATCGCGTCACCCTCCACGAAGCCTCCCCATCCTGCCCCGGGCTCCCGCCCCCGCTGCGCTACGGCGGTCAGGGCTAGCTTGGCGACTCGGCGACACCCCGAGCCGTGGTAGGCGGCGAGTGGGGCGCCGGCGCGGTCGCCCCCAGCGCCGAGTCACCGGGGCGATGCTGGTGCGCGCCCCGGCCGCCGCCCCTGGGCGAGCGTGACCCCCAGGAGGCCGGCTAGCAGCCCCGGGAGGCCGGCGAGGACGGCGTAGAATCCCACGCCCTCGGCCGTGTAGCGCCACAGCCCCCCGCTCCCCTCCGGGCGGGGATAGTGCCCGGCGGCCAGCCAGTCGGCCACCGTCCACGCGAGCAGCAGCGCCGCGAAGCGGACGACGCCGAGGAGCATCGCGGCGAGGAGGCCGCCGCGGCTGCCCGCCGCCCCCCCGCCGCGCGCCCGGCAGACCAAGGCGGCGGCGACGCCGTCCACCAGCATGTTTAGGAGAATGCCCACCCCGAGCGCCGCGTCGGCCCCGGCCATGCGCATGACGGCGGAGTAGGCCCAGGTCGCGGCCACGGCCGCCAGGACGAGCGCGGCGGCCCGAGGGTGTGCGCGCAGGACGCGCCGCAGCCACACCAGCGCGGCGGCGCTGCCCAGCACGGGCGCGGTCAGCAGCAGCCCCAGATAGAGCCACTCGTCCCCCGCCTGCGCCCGCAGGGTGAGCGCGGCGGCCCAGGCACCCGCGACGAGCACCAGGACGAGCGCGGCGGCCACCGGGTGGCCCCGGATATCTTCCCGCACTTGGCGCATCGGATCCCCCCTTTCGCACGCGCGCGACGCACTAGCGCGCCGCGCGCGTGGTGGCGGCCGTGCCGCTATGGCGGCCGGACCGAGCGGCGCCGCGCCGCCCCCGGCCAGTCACCGCCGTGCCGAGCGCCCGACCGAGGACGACGAGCGCCCAAGCGAGCGGAAGGCTGACCAGCGGCTCCAGCCAGGCGGCGAAGAGCCACCGCGCCGCCGCGGTGGCAGCGAACGCCCAGGCCATAGCGACGCTGCCGGCGAGGACGAAGGCCAGCCAGGCGTCCAGCGCCACCAGCCAGCCGTGCGGCGGGCGGCGCAGCGCCCCGGCCAGCAGCAGCAGCGGTGGCGCGGCCAGCCAAGGCCGGGCCCCCCAGGCCGCCGCCGCGCCGACGATGGCCAGCCACGCCGCCGCCAGGGCGGCGATGGTGCCCGCCTCGACCAGCACGTCGCGGCGCGCCACGCGCGGCGGGCGCCCCCCGCCCGCCCACCACGTCGCCAGCAGCACGCTGCCGACGGCGAGCGCCGGCAGCGCGACCGTCAGCGCCATCCCCGCGAAGTTGCCCGGCGGCCGGGTGGGGTCCCGGCGCAGGCCCCACGCGAGGGCGCCGCTCACCCCCCAGCCCACGAAGAGTAGCCCGGCGCGGCCGGGGCGGCGGCAGGCGAGCAGGGCGGCGACCGCGACCACGAGGAAGGTCAGCAGGAGCTGCACCATCTCCAGGGTGGTCGGCCGGGCGTAGGTCCCGAACGGCGTGTCGGGCAGGGTCAGCGGGTAGCGGGAGGTCCAGCCCTCCGCGACGGCCGCCAACATCCCGCCGAGGCCAACCAGCAAGCTGACCAGCGCCAGGCCGCGCGCCAGCCAGCGCGCCGGGCGCAGCAGCCGGGGCACGCGCGCCACCGCGAGCGCCACGGCGAGGAGGGCGACCTCGATCAGCAGCACGGGGACGGCGAGGAGGTCGGCAGATGGGGCACCCATGACGACACCTCCAGCGGAGCGGGCCCTCCGCTCCCACCCGCAGCATGGCGCACGCGGGTTGCCGGGCCGGTTGCGCGGGGTTACATCTCGGTAAAGGCTCCGCCCGTGCACCAACGCAGCGCAGACCGGCCCTAATGTGTCGTTGGCGACAATGCCCTGGCATACTACCGGCACGCCGAGACGCAAGGCCGACGCGCCCAGCCAGCGCACGATCGCCGCGACGACGACCGCGGCGCGATAGTTCACGGCCCGCTTCTCGTGGCGGGTCGCGACGCCGCGCCATTGGTTGAGCGCGTTGCTGCCCCGCTCCGCCACGTTCCGGCGCTTATACCGCACGGCGTCGAAGCGCAACGGTCGCCCGCGTCGGCCTGCGCGCCGCCGGCGCTGGTCCCGCCGCTCGGGGATGGTGTGCGGGATGTCGCGGCCGCGCAGCAACTGGCGGTAGGCTGGGTGGCTGTAGCCCTTGTCGGCGATGACGTGGTCGGGCCGCTTCCGGGGTCGGCCCCGGCCGCCGGGCCGCGGCACCCGAAACGCGTCGAGCACCGCCCCCAGCTGGGTGCTCTCATGCCGCTGGCCCGGCGTCAGGATGACGGCCAGCGGGCGGCCCTGCCCGTCGCCTGGTGGGTGCTCGACTCGCGCGACGCCGCGCCCCGGCGGCGTGCTGGTGGGCGCGGACGATGGTGCCATCGATGCAGATGACCCAGTCGATGTCGCCGCGGGCGTCCGCCGCGGCCTGGACCTGCGCCACTAGGCGGTCCCACGTGCCGTCACGTCGCCAACGCGCGAACCGGTCGTAGCAGGTCTGCCACGGACCATACCGCGCGGGGACGTCGCGCCACGGTGCGCCAACACGCAGCCGCCAGCGGATGCCGTTGCTGACCTGTCGGTGGTCACGCCATTGCCCGCCCCGCTGGCCATTCGCCGGAAGCAGCGGCCGGAGCCGTGCCCACGCCGCGCCCGTCAGTTCCCCTCGCCTCGCCATAATCGCCCGCAGCAACGTGCCGATTTCTGCCGATGCGCGAGTAGGGCCAGAAGTAGCCCCACGCGCTGTCCGTGGAACCCGCCGAATCACCAGCCTCCCAGGCCGGCCCCTATCGGATGAACCAGCGGGGGCCACGCCCCATCAGGCCACGAGGATCGCGCCAAGGTGGAAGTCGCGATGAGAACCTGCTCCCGTGTGGACGACCCAGCGCACCTCCTGCCGACTCAGGACCGCCCTGCGGGCTCGGGCGGCACCTCCCGCTCGATCAACCGGGCACCCGCGACCAGGACGGCGACGAGGCCGCCCGCCGGTACGCCGATGGCGATCAGGGAGGGCCAGAAGTAGTCCCACGTGCTATCCGTGGGGTCGACCGAATCGCCGGCGCCGAGGCCCGCCGTCAGCAGCATGAACCCGAGGAGGCCGAGCCCCACCAGGGCCACTAGCGCCGCGCAGGCGTGGAGGACCAGAGCCTCGGGGCGCAGGCGCCGCGCCCACCAGGCCGCGAGGTCGCGGCCCATGTAGACGCCGTACCAGGCAAGCCCTTCGAGGACGAGGCCGCAGATGAGGAGGGACGGAAGGTGCGCGGCGAGCCAGGTGCCCCACGACTGCTGAAAGGGGTACCAGATGGACCGCGGACGTAGCGGGAACGCGGCGAGTGTGCCGACGGCGAGACCCGCGACCGGGACGAGCAGCGCCCACCGGTCGCGCAGCACCACCCCGCTCCCGAAGGCGGCCAGGACGGCGAGGGGCAGCCAGACCACGGGGGAGGACAGCCAGAAGTCGTAGCGCACGATGGGCATGTCGAAGACCGGGGCGACGATCGCCGGGGCGAGCAGCAGCCCGGCCGCCAGGACCGTGACAATCCTCCGCATGCGGGTCATGGCGCACCTCCTTCCCGTGCTTGCTCATTTGCTGTGCCTGCGCCTCACGCACGAGATGTGGGTTCGCGCAGCCATGCGATACCCCAGCCCAGCAGGCCGGCGAGCAGCCCGAGCAGGTCGGCCAAGCCCACCCAGTACACCAGTTCGGCGAGGGCAGCCCACAGTGAGGCGGCTGGCGCGGGTCGCCCGCCGCGCCCGGCCAGGCCCAGCGCGCCAAGGCTCAGGTCGAGCAGCAGCAGGCCGACGATAAGGGCGGCGACGAGGCCGGTTGACGGTGCCTCCCGCCGCAGGCGGGATCGGCCAATCAGGAAGCTCGCCACGCAGGGCGGGAGCAGGAGCACCGCGACGCCGGCAGGGCCCGGTCCCGCGGCCACGTACCAGGTCAGCGCCCCCCAGCAGGCGACCACCAGCAGCGCTGCCAGAGGGTGCGTGCGAAGGTCTGTGCGCAACTCGGCCATGGGTGCCCTCCCCCGCAGACCATGGGAACCATTCGGTCCCCACCCAGCCCAAGCCTAGGCCCGACAAGTGACCGGCCTAGTTGCGGGAGGTAAATGCCAAGCAAACTATGGTGCCGCCATCCACCAGACACGCCCTAGCCCGCCAATTCGCGCCACAAACCAGTAGGGCCGCTGCCAGTGCAGCGGTCCCCTTGATTGCCCGACGCCTGCCGCCCCCCCGCGGTCAGGCTAGCGCAGCCACCTGCTCCGGAGTGCGCCGCCCAGCAGGCGACGCCTGCGCCGCCTGCTGGGCGAGTGTCGCGCCGAGCCGCGTGACCGCGTCGCCGTTGTTCAAGCGTGGGTAGAAGTGCTTGGTCGAACCGAGGAAGAGGCCGTGGACCGGCGTGGTGGTCGGCGGCACTGTGCCGAAACTCCCCATCGGATGGAGCGGTTCGACGTGCGGCGCGCGGAAGACCGGCGCGGCGACGATCCATTCGTCGCGGAATTGTGGATAGATGCGGCGCAGCGCCACCAGAAACTCCGCGCGGATGTCGTCGTCGGGACGGGTGAAGTCCGCGCTCGCCGCGTCCAGGTATTTGGGCAGGTAGACTAGATGCCGGCCGCCGACATGCGCCGGATCGATCAGGTTCGTGCTCTCGATCACGGCGGTGATCGGCAGACTCTGGTCGGCAAGGTAGAGCGTGTAATAGGGGCTGAGCGGCCGGTCGAGCATGAGCATGACGCAGATGACGCCGAGATACCCCTCGATCGCCTCGACCTGCCGCTGGTAGTCGTCAATCGCCGCGAGCTGCTTCGCCTGTTCGGCGCCGGTCGCCAGGCGGCCCTTGAGCAGCCGCGCGGCGAGCGGCAGCGGCACGGTCAGCACCGCTGCGTCGCAGTCGTGCCGGGCGCGCGCCGTCTGCACCGCTGTGATCGCCCCATCGTGCGTCACCAGCGCCTCGACCGGCTCACCCGTCCGCACTGTGCCGCCCAGCAGCGCGATGCGCTCGGCCAGGCGGTCGGCGAGCGTGCGGTAGCCGCCGACGAGATGCCCTGCCAGTTCCCGCGCGCCGCCCGCCGAGCGCGTATCGGTCATGCGTACCGTGCGCGACCAGATGTAGGTCGCCGGGGTGCGGTCGAAGTGCCCATCAAACTTCGCGTTCAGCAACGGCCGCCAGACGGTCTCGAAGACGTGCGCGCCACTCAGGCGGCGCAGCCACGATTCGACGTCAACCGTCTCCAGCGCCTGCCAGTCCTTGACCCGCTGGCAGGCGAGGAGAGAACGTACCAGGCGCAGGCGGTCGAGCGGGTTGAGCGGCGGAAACCGCAGCAAATCGAGCGGTGTGGAGATCGGATAGGTTTTGCCGTCGGTATGAAAGCCGGCCCGGACAGGGTGCATTCGCAACTCGTCCCGCAATCCGACTTCGTCAATGAGTTCGAGCAAGTGGGCGTCGGCGTTGAGAATGCAGTGGTAGAAGCGGTCAACGAGTACCCCAGCTACCTCGACATCGCCGGCCAGACCGCCGAGTTGCGCGCTCGCCTCTACCACGGTGACCTGGTGGCCGGCGCGCGCGAGATAGTACCCCGTGCTCAAACCAAGTAAGCCGCCGCCGATCACGACGGTACGCATCATGTCCTCCTCCGCGCTCGCCAAGCCTAACTTCGCGAGACCAGCATGACACCCAGAATAATGACGACAAGGCCAGAGAGACGCAAAGTACTGATGGTTTCACCAAAGAAATACCAGGAACCAGCGAAAGCCAGGATGTAACTCAGGCTCGCAAAGGGATAGGCGAACGAGAGATCGGTGCGCGACAGCGCGATGAGCCAGAAGAAGGAGCCGAGCACGTAGCAGGAGAGGCCGATAATGACCAGCGGCGACATGGCGATCCGCAGCACGATTGACGGGAGACCGCCGGCGGTCGGCGTAATCACGCCGATTTGATTCATGGCCTTCTTGAGTAAGAGTTGCCCAATCACGCCACAGGCGGTGCTCAACAGGATGCAGGCCATCGTCATAACCATTGCGGAGTTTCCCTTCACTCGTGTGCGTTCGCGCGCCAGCTGACGTCCCGCGCCCAGTTGCCCCTCAGTTGTCTCCATGTCGCGGTCCTTTCCGTGTGTCGCTCAGACCAGCGCCAGAGGAGTTCGCGCCGCTGGCGGCACGAACTCCTCTGGCGCGGCCATA
>DASUBC010000730.1:0-3967 GCA_035763465.1 Thermomicrobiales bacterium | reverse complement strand
CTCAAGAACCTCAAGCCGGACTTTGGTCAGGTGATCCAGGGTCTCTTTACCGGACAGCTCAAGGACACCAAGGCCGAGATGCAGGACTTGCAGGACCGCGCTGGCAAGGAGCTCGACCGGGCGATCAAGGCGGCCCAGGTGAAGGGCGCGAAAGTGTCGCGCGATGACTGGAAGTTCGCCAACTGGGACCCGGCGAAGGACTACACCGAGGCCGACTACCAGCAGTCACGCTGAGGGCCGGGAGAGGCATACTGGCGAACCGCAGTGTGAGTGGAGGGGCGCAGATGGCGCGGCAGGACACGCAGCGGCAGCGACAGGCAGGCTGGAGGCTGGGCGCGGCGCTGGCCCTGGAAGGTGTGACTGCCGCCGGGTCGGAATCGCGCACGCCAGCGAGCCTGGCTGCGGCCCTCGCCATCCCTCCCGGCCTGCGCGAACGGGTCAGCTTCCAGCCGAGCGGACTCAACTCGCGCGATGCGGCAGCTGGGCGGTGCGGTCGGTGTGTCCCACTCATGAGCGGACTTCGACCCGGCCGGCGCGGCGCCGCTGGTACACGAACGTGGGCAGGAGCCGGTCGGTGAATGATCCAACCGCGCGGGCGCCGGCCCCGCCGCTGGGATGGAACAGTTTCGACGCGTACGGCTGCGCCGCCACCGAGCGGACGCTGCTGCTGAATCTCGATGTCATGGCGGCGCGGCTGAAGCCGGCGGGCTACGAATACTTCGTCGTGGACAACGGCTGGTTCGCAGAGTATACGATCCCACCGGGGCAGGAATATCCCACCGAGAAGCACGCGGCTGAAGTTAACCTCGACGCGTACGGGCGGCTTCAGCCGTCGCACCGCGCCTTCCCGCGCGGGCTTCAACCACTGATCGAGCGGACGCATGGCCTCGGACTGAAGTTCGGCCTCCATCTCATGCGCGGCATTCCCCGGCAGGCGGTGCGGCTGAATCTGCCAATTCTCGGTACGCCCTTACGCGCCCAGGATGTAGCGGATACCAGCTCGATCTGCGCCTGGTGTCCCTATAACTATGGCGTGGATATGCGGAAACCGGGCGCGCAAGCATTCTACGATTCCTTGATCCACATGCTGGCCGGGTGGGGCGTGGACTTCATCAAGGCCGACGATATCACCGCTTACCCCGACGAGATCTCCGCCATGGCCCGGGCGATCGCCCGCGCCGGCCGGCCGATCGTTCTCAGCCTGTCGCCGGGCGGCGCCGTGGACAAACGCTACCTCGCCGCCTACCAGCAGGCGAATATGCTACGCACGACAAAGGACATCTGGGATAACCGCGTCAGCCTGGAGCGCGCCTTCGCCGCTTGGCGGAATTGGGCGGATGTCGGCGGCGACGGCTTCTGGCCCGACCTGGACATGCTCCCTTTCGGCCACCTGATGGTCTGGCGGCCACGCACTGGCCCGGCGGCGATCAGCGACGAGGCGAGCGCCGCGCTGGCCGGACAGGGCTTTGCACGGACCTGCCAGTTGACTGTTCCGCAGCAGCAGACCTTCATCACCATGCGGGCGCTGGCCGCCTCGCCTCTCTTCATGGGCGGCGATCTTCCCACCTCCGCCGAAACGGCATTCGCGCTGATCACGAACCGTGAAATGCTCGCCTGCAACCAGAATGGCGTGGTCGGCCGGCTGGTCGGCGACCGGGCAGGTTGCGAGATTTGGCAGACACCGGACCGGCGGCGGGCGGGGCAGGGCTGGCTGGGCGTCTTCAACCGGGAACAATGGCCACGCGGTGTGGCGCTGGCCGCTGCCGATCTCGGCCTGCCGTCTGGACGGTGGCGGCTGCGCGATATCTGGCGCGACCGCGACCTGGGCGAGCTGGACACTCGAGATAGGCTGCGCGCCGACATCGCGCCCGATGGTGTGCTGTTCTGCCGCTATCAGGCGGTCTGAGGCATGTCGCGGCACCGTGCCGGGACATGGTAGCCGAGCGTAGAGGAGGTTCGTATGCGGATTGGACAGTGGCCGCTGGGGTGCCAGGCCCGCCCCTGGTTGCAGACGCTGGGGCGCGAGGCACTGGTCGCGCGCCTGCCGGAAGTGATGGGCGAGATCGCTGCGATCGGCTTCGCCGGCTTCGAGACGGCGCTGGCCTGCCTGCCGCTCGACGATCCTGCCGCCTTTCAGGCAGCCTCGGCCGCCGCAAACGGCTTACAGTTGAGTGGCGCGCACGCCGGTGGCCGCTGGTGGGATCCCGCCGCCGCGAGTGAGATCGCGGCGCTCGTCGCCCAGGCGCGCAGACTGACGACGCTCGGCTGCCGCCAGCTCGTGCTCAGCATGGCTGCGCCACCGGAGAATGACGACGCGGCGCTGGAGTGTGCCGTGACGACCCTGCGTGATCTCGGCCGCGCCTGCCGCGCCGAGGCCGGCGTGGCGGTTGCTTTCCATAACCACGCGCGCGAACTGGCTGACGACGCGCGCTTCTTCCAGCTGCTCACGGCGCGCTGCACGCCAGAGGAAGTCGGCCTCGGCGCGGACCTCGGCTGGGTCGCTCACGCGGGGGTGGACGTAGGCGACTTCCTCCGGCGCTTCGGCTCCCACGTCACCTATCTGCATGTCCGCGATGTCTCGGCCTACGGCCCGGCTGGCACGTTCCGCGAAGTCGGCCAGGGCGCGCTCGACTACGGCGCTATCCTCGGCGCGCTCGACCAGCTCGGCTACACTGGCTGGCTGGTCGCCGAGTCGGAGTTCACGCCCCACTGGGACGGCCTGACCGGCCCACAGGAGACCGCCGCGCGGCAATTCGCCGGCCTACGCCAGGTGATCGGCACGACATAACGCTGCACCGTTTGCCAGGACGTTGGCAGCCAGTATGCTGTGCTGGTGGTAGCGGTGTTCGGTCGCGTATCATTCCTGAATCAGGATGATTCCGTGAGGAGCGACCGATAGCCACGACAATTACCGTGACCGAACTGGCGCGCAGGCTACCCGAGCTTCTTGACCGCAGTCAGCGTGCGGGCGAGTCCTTTGTCATCGCGCGCGATGGTGAGCCAGTGGCGACACTCGCGTCTCTCTCATCCACGCCCGAAGGCGCCGCGCCGGACACGCTCGCTGTCGCGCTCGCCAATCTTGATTGGCCCGACGATACATTCGGCGATGATCTCGCGGCAATACAGGGAGCACAGCCCCTGGCAGCCACGCTGACATAATTGACCTGTTTTGTACGCCAGCGCTTGCCTCGCCTTACGAATGCCACGCTTTCCGGGCGAATCAGCCGGGTCGTCATGCACCGCAAGCCCTGACGCGGCCACCCGCGTCCGCCATCGTTTCGCGACAGAATTGCCACATATCCTCCCCAAGTCGGTCAAATGCTCGTGACACCGCGCGCTTACGCTACAAGAGTCGTCAGGTGTGCGGCGCCGTGCGGCGCATGATCGAACAGCGTGAGTGGAGTGGCGATGGTCGAGCGCGGACTGAGTGGAACCGAGACGAGCGCCGGGTTGCTGGCTGGTGAGCCGGCGTGGGTGCGTGGCAGCCGCTGGGCCTACCTGGCGCTGGCCTGGGTGCTGGTCGGCTGTGTGGTGGCGCAGGTCTTCTTCGCGGGCATGGCAATCTTCGTAGACCCGGCCGCCTGAGCCTGGCACACGAGTTCTATCCATGCCTTCGAGTTCCTCCCCATCTTGATGCTGCCCCTGGCCTTTCTTGGCCGGCTGCCACACCTGCTGCGCTGGCTGACGGGGTTGCTGTGGGTGCAGATCATGTTCCAGTATGCCAGCGCCAACAGTGGTGGAACGCTGGGCGCGCTGCACCCGGTCAACGCGATGCTCTTCGTCTGGGTCGCGGTGACGCTGGCGCTGCGGGCGGGACGCGCCGTGCGCCGCGCGCAGGGTAGCAACGGTTGATAAGCAGAGCGCCGGTGCTTTGTCGGTCGTTCAATGAGGAAAGGTTGAACAATGCGGTTCATAACATGGCGTGGCGTGTTCGGTGTTTTTGCGCTGGCCGTGGCGATGGCTGCGC
>DASUBC010000729.1:0-2613 GCA_035763465.1 Thermomicrobiales bacterium | reverse complement strand
GGCGCCGTCAGGCTGGCGCGTTGTCGTCAGGGCGTACTCTTCCCGGCCGTAGCACAGACGAAGCGGCACGCTCTGTCCGCCAGCACGCCAGCCACCCGCCATGTGCCAGGGATTGCCGTGGGTGGCGGGCCGGCGCGCGGTTTCGTCACGGCGCAGGATGTCGAGCGCCGCCGCGCCTAGCAGCGCCTCGCGCGGCGGCGCGGGCGGCGCGGACGGTGGCGACCAGTAGCGTGGGATGAAGGTCGTCGTCGCGCGGCCGGCGCGGAACTCAGGATGGTCGGCCACCCAGCACAGGAATGGCAGATTTGTCGTCGGGCCGAGCACGGCGTAATCACTCAGCGCACGAGCCAGCCGCGCCACCGCCGCCTCGCGGTCCGGCGCGTGAACGATCAGCTTGGCGAGCTGGGGGTCATAATACAGGCTCACCTCGTCGCCGGTCGCCACGCCGACATCGTTGCGGATGCCTGGTCCGGCGGGCGGCGCAAAGAGGCGCAACGGGCCGCTGGCGGGTAGAAAGCCCGCTGCCGCGTCCTCGGCGTAGATGCGGCACTCGATCGCGTGGCCGCGCAACTGCACATCGTCCTGCGTGAAGGGCAGCGCCGCGCCCGCCGCAATTGCCAGTTGCAGCCGCACGAGGTCGTAGCCCGTCACCGCCTCGGTGACCGGGTGCTCAACCTGGAGGCGCGTGTTGATCTCCAGAAAGTAGAAGTCCCCCTGCTCGTCAACCAGGAACTCGACCGTGCCCGCGCCGACGTAGCCCGCCGCGCGGGCCGCCGCGACCGCCGCCGCGCCCATGCGCGCGCGGAGCGCCGCGTCCACGACGGGCGACGGCGCTTCCTCGACCACCTTCTGATGCCGCCGCTGAATCGAGCAGTCACGCTCGCCCAGATGCACCACGTTGCCGTGCTGGTCGGCGATGATTTGAATTTCGACGTGGCGCGGGTTAGCGAGGTACTTTTCCAGAAAGACGCGGTCGTCGCCGAACGCGGCGGCAGCTTCGCGCTGGGCGGCGGCGTGCGCGGCCAGGAAATCGCCCGCGCGCTCCACCACGCGCATCCCGCGCCCGCCGCCACCCGCCGCCGCCTTGATCAGCACCGGGTAGCCGAGCGCCGCCGCGCGGCCTGCCAGCGCCGCCGCGCCGTCCGCGCTATCGTCGCCCGGCACCAGCGGCACCCCGGCCGCCGCCAGCAGCCGCTTGGCCGCGACCTTGTCGCCGAGCGCGGCGATCGCCGCCGGCGGCGGGCCGATCCAGACCAGGCCGGCGTCGAGAACGGCCTGGGCAAACTCGGCGTTTTCGGAGAGAAAGCCATAGCCGGGGTGGACGGCCTCCGCGCCGCTGGCGCGGGCGGCGGCCAGAATCGCGGCGCTATTGAGATAGCTTGCGGGCGCGGGGGCGGGGCCGATCGGATAGGCGTCGTCGGCCACCGCGACATGGAGCGCGTGGGCGTCGGCCGCCGAATAGACCGCGATCGCGCGGAGGCCGGCTTCGCGGCAGGCGGTGGCGACGCGCACCGCGATTTCGCCCCGGTTCGCGATCAGCACCGAGGCGAACGCCCGGCCCTCCCGGTTGCGCGGGCCGGCGTCCGCCGCCGGCGCGTTCACTCGCCCCGCGCTCCCCTGGCGGCGTCCGGCTCGCCACTGGCGGTCCGCGCTGCCAGTTCGTCGCGCAGCGCCTCGACATCCTGCCGCAACCCGCTGATGCGACTGTTGAGGAAGAAGAAGTACCCGGCGATCAGCAGCCAGACCACCGTGAAGGCGGCAAAGAGAAACGAGACATTATCCGGCATGACTATGCCTCCTGCGCGCCGGCCACGACCGCCGGTTCCTGATTCTCGACTTCGAGGAAGAGGACGTCCTGTTGCAGCGCGCCCAGTTCGACGCGCAATTGCTCGACCCGCAACCGCTGGACGGTCAGGTAGAGATAGAGGATGAAGAACGCGGCGATCGCGACGAACATCGCCGCCAGCATCGTGCCCGGCAGCTGCGGGTTCTCCCGCTCGACGATCGGCGCGGGATGGAGCGTGCGCCACCAGCGCACCGACTGGTTGATAATCGGCACGTCGAGGAAGCCGATGATGCCGACGACCGCCGCGCCGCGCGCGATCTGCGCCGTGTCGCCGCCATAGGCGCGCAGCATCAGGTAGCCGGCGTAGATGAACCAGAGGATGAGCGTCGAAGTCAGGCGCGCGTCCCACGACCACCAGGTGCCCCAGATCGTCTTGCCCCAGATCGCGCCGCTGAGGAGCAGGATGGTGTTCATCAGCACCCCGACCTCCGCCGAGGAGCGCGCCAGCATATCCCAGCCTTCCGCGCGCCGCCACAGGTAGAGAATACTGGCGGCGAAGGTGACGAAGTAGGCGACGTATGTGATGATGGCGCTGCCGAAATGCATATAGAAAATACGCTGCGCCGGCCCCTGCGTCTGCTCGGTCGGCGCGTACACGAGCGCCATGTAGAGCATCGCCACAAACGCGAGCGCCGTGGCGACACCGAGCCAGCGCGCGGCTGTGCCCAGCCAATCGCCGCGCGCCGGTCCTTGCCGCGCGGCTGCTCGCTTCCGCGCGCCCGGCCGCGCCAGCGTCTGTGCGCCCTGTGCCATGCCTTGCTCCCTTC
>DASUBC010000728.1:0-3554 GCA_035763465.1 Thermomicrobiales bacterium | reverse complement strand
CGCCTGGCGCGCACGCGCTAACCGTGGTAGGCCCGGTACAGAGACGCCAACTCCCAGTTGTTAGTGCTGGCGCATCGCCTCAATGCGCTTCGCCAGCGTTGATTTGCGCGGCTTTGACAGGGACGGCGCTGCTGCCGTTCGCGCGTCTCGCACCATTTTGCCGGCCAGCAGGCCTATCGCGCCCCAGGCGGTGATCCCTGCCAGCGCGATTTTGGACACGTCGAACACCGGCTTGATCGTTACACCATCCTGCCCAATAACAATCACCGCGACGGGACGCCCTTGCGCCCCGCCACCACCGCCGGTTCCGCCGCCACCCCCGAGGCTCGGCTGAGCCTTGGCTGAGTCGGTCTGGGGCGTGGTCTCACCGGGCGGCGGCGTAGGGCCAAAACCGAGGCCCGATCCGAAGCCGCCGCCCATGACCACTTCGCACGCTGTGATAACGGTATACCCATTGGCGCTAACCGGTGGGCTGAACACCGCGCCCGGTTGCGCCGCCGAGAAGATCTTCTCGAACACTGGGAGCCCGCGGTCCTGTGCCGATGTGACGGCGGTCAAGAACTCGTCAGTCGCCATTGTTGTCATGGTTGTGACTCCTTTCGATGCGCGCTGGCAATACGGACGATACCCTGTAGGAGAAACACACTGGCGACTATGCCGACCTCGGCCCGGCGGGTGGCATCAGGAATTGGGAGGCGCCGCGCCTCCCCGCCGCTAGCCACCAGCACGGCATGTGGGCGTTGCCAGCATAGCGACGCAAAGGGGAGCTGCACCAGGAAGACGCGCGAGGCTGGCGTCACGGTGTATGCGCCAGTGGTCACTGGTGTCCCGAGTAGAATCTGCCGCTTGATGACAGGCCGGAACGATTTTCTGGCTTCGTCGCCTTTCATTGACACCTCTCTCTCGATGACCGCGCGAGTTGTGCGTACAGGCTAGCGCAATTGTGTTGCCGCCAAGGTTGCCGATCGCGAATGTCGCGTAAAGCTGCGTTGTTGGGGAGGTGCGCTGGCAACGGCGATGTGTCGCACGCCAGCCGACCTTCTATTGCTGGTGACGTTCGTCGTCAATGAGGTGTCTGCATTCCTTGCGGTGGCGCAATACCTAGCGGCGGTCGGCGTGCTACGCTGGTAACAGCGGTGCGTTGCTGGTTACCGCAACGGTGGAGTAACCGGCCAGCAGCTAATCTGGAGGGCACCATGCGCGTCATTCGCATTCAAGACGCTGAGGACTACAACCCGGCGCGATTTATCGCCCGGCCATTCATCGAGGGGGATCACGCCAACGTTCGGCTGATTCGGCTCGCGCCTGGCCAGGCGCTCCCGCCCCACGGGCACAATACGTCTGATCTGTTTCTCTACGTAGCCGAGGGCGCAGGCGAACTTGAGACGCCTGCGGGAATCGTTCCGTTTGCCGCAGGGGCGCTCGCCCACTATCGCGGTGAGGAAGAGTTGCGCGTCCGCAACACTGGCCCGGTTGGGATGACCTTACTGGCTTTCCTGGCGCCGAAATTTGCGACGACCTGATGCGTGCGACTCGGTTGGCTGGTGGGCGCGCCGGCTCAACGCAGACGCTTGGCCCCAAGCCAGTGCTGCGTCCAGTACGTGATCGTGATGTCATTGACCGCGACACCGGCGGTTTCGTTCTGAGCGTTGATCATCTGCCCATTGCCGATGTAAATGCCCACATGGGTGGCGACACCGGCCGGGGCAGTGTAGGTTTGCTGGAAGAAGACGAGGTCGCCAGGTTGGAGGGCATCGCGAGCCACCGGCGTGCCCGCCTGGCGCCACTGGTCGTCGGCGGTGCGTGGTAGCCGTAGCGTTCCGCTGCTCGCAGCTGCGAAGACGAACTCAGTGAAGCCCGAGCAATCGAAGCCGCTGGGACTGGCGCCGCTGTACAAATACGGACTGCCGAGCAGGTCGCGTGCGATGAGCAGCGCGGCCGGCACGGTGGCCGAAGTAGGAGCGCTGGCCTGCGCGACCAGATTTTGCGCCGGCACCCAGCCACGGCCGCTCGGACCAGCAACTGGTACCCAGCCAGATCGTTCGGCGCCAAGCACGCCCACAGGGCGACCGGCCAGCAAGTAATCCACCAGCCCGGCCGTGGCTGCCGGGGCGGCGCGAACGCGCAGGAAGTCGGGCGTGCCGGTCACGTAGGCGGTGGCGACGGGCGCGCCGGCGGGCGGGTTGACGGGCGCAACAGCCGGTGTGGCTGGCGTCGCTGGCTTTGCTGGCGCGGCGGATGCCGGCGGCGCGACGTTCTCAGCGGGCGCGGCGGGCGGCGCCGTGCGGGCGGCGACGAGTTGCGCGCCCAGTAACCCCAGCAAGACCTCGAAGTTTGTCCCCGCATTTTCGGGGTGGTACTCATAGCGCGCCCGCTCGAAGTACTGGACGGTGTAGGTCTTGCCGTCTACCGGCGAACGCTCCTCGAATGGCTGAGTGATGGGATAGCCCGAGACGAAGAGTCCCCCGTGTGTCTCCCAGTAATGCCCGAAGACCGGCCCCAGGCTGTGGCCGCTCTCCGGGAAGTAGCGACGCGTCGGGTCGTCATTCGGGACGGGTGGGTCGGCGGGGTGGAAGGCACGGCCAAGCTGGCCGAGGAGCACGCTGTACGGCGTACCCGCGTATTCAGGATGTTCCTCGAAGCGCGCCCGCTCGAAGTACTGGACTGTGTAGACCTTGCCATCGGTAGCGCTGACTTCCTGGAATGGCTCGGTGAGCGGATAGCCAAACTGAGCGAGGCCGCCGTATTGCTGCCAGTAACGGCGCAATTCGCCGCCGAGCGAATGACCAGACTGGGGGAAGAACGTGCGGTCTGGACCGGCGCTGGCGGCGGTAATCGGAGCCAGGGCCGCCGCCGGCAAGGGGCCGTCCGCCGGCGCCGGCGCGGCGGCGGCACGGCGTGCGGGCAGAACCAGAACGCCAAGCGCGATGAGTAATATCAGGGCGACGCGCGAGATGACGCGCGGGCGTGCGGTACGCCTGGCGGAGCGCCCGCAGTGACAGGAGAACACTTCCTCACTCCTCATAGACGGCGCAAGCGCCACGCCAACCTAACGTGAACTATCGTCGTCCGTTGCCTGTATCCTATGTCTGGTGGCGGCCAGATATAGGGGCCGGTGAGCCGTGCGCGACCTCCCCGACTGGTGTTCAGGAGAAAATTAGCCGGTGGTCGTCGCGCGAAACTCTTGTGGCGGTAGGTTACAGGGCGCGTTTCGCCTTTGGCAATAGGGAAATAGTCCTACATAGCCCGCCAGGGGTATACGATTGCACCGCCGAGCACGCGGAGACCGCCGAGAGAAGTACGGTTTAACCATAGAGATCACAGAGGACACAGAGAGAACGGAGAAAGAACGGAAATTGCCGCCGAGCACGCGGAGACCGCCGAGAATGGCAGAGAGAAATATTTAGTCGTCATCTCTCCGTCTCCCTCTGTGTCCTCTGTGATCTCTATGGTTAAACCGCACTTCTCTCGGCGGTCTCCGCTTGCTCGGCGGTGCAATCGTATACCCCTGGCGGGCTATGTAGGACTATTTCCCTATTGCCAAAGGCGAAACG
>DASUBC010000727.1:0-2365 GCA_035763465.1 Thermomicrobiales bacterium | reverse complement strand
CTGGTCAACATCGTGCGCGTAAAGACCGCCCGGCCGAGATCGATCATGCCGAAGATCAGCGCCACGACGACCAGCGAGGAGATCGCGAACTCAAGAATTGTCTGTCCGCGCCAGCGCAACCCAGCTCTGCCGATCATGGATCTCCTCCACGGTTCGCGCCCGCGCTACGCTGCCATGCCGTTCGCGCAAATGGTCAGCTCCGCGTCCTACCGATGGCGCTACAGGTACTATCGCACGCGCCCACGCGGTACACATGCCGCAGAAGGGGCATTTTTGTCGGGATATTGGGGTCAGGACAACCGGGGGGCTGGTCCTAGTACGATTGGGGGATGCCACATACAAAATACACGCAGGATCACCCGCGCGCTCTAATTTGCCATTCGCGCAAATTACGCGGCAAACGTCTTGACAACCACACAGCCCAGCTGGTAGGGTAATTTGCGTCAGGCGGAGGTAGTGTGCCTCCCCGTTTGCTCCGGTAGTGATGGTGAACAGGGTGAGCGTTCTGGTCGCGCGCAACGCTAAAAAACGCCAGCGCCACACCAGGCCCACCGGGATGACGTCGGGGAGCAACTGACACGCGCGGCGAATACCCTCAGAGCGTCAAGAACGAATCCCGTGGGCAGGTGAGGCTCACGGGGTTTTTGTTTGTCCAGCAGCAGGAAAGGAGCGGACGTCCGGCATGGACGTGGTAGTGCAGAAGTATGGCGGCACCTCGGTCGGCACGGTCGAGCGCATCAAGGCCGTGGCGCGGCGGGTCGCCGAAGAAACCCGGCGGGGCAGCGCGATGGTCGTCGTCGTCTCGGCGCGCGGCGACACCACCGACGAACTCCTGGCGCTCGCGGCGCAGCTCTCCGCCCGGCCCGACGGGCGCGAACTCGACCAGCTGCTCGCGACCGGCGAGGCGCAGAGCATGGCGCTGCTGGCGATCGCGCTCGGCGACCTCGGCGTGCCGGCGCGGTCACTCAGCGGCGGGCAGGCCGGCATCCGCACGGCGGGCCGCTGGGGCAAGGCGCGCATTGACCGGATCACGCCGCGCCGTGTGCAGGCGGTGTTGCGGCGCGGCGAAGTCGCGATCGTCGCCGGCTTCCAGGGCGAGAACCACCGCCGCGACGTGCAGACGCTCGGGCGCGGCGGCTCCGATACGACGGCGGTGGCGCTCGCGGCGGCGCTCGGCGCGGCGCGCTGCGAAATCTACACCGACGTGGACGGCATCTACACTGCCGACCCGCGCCTCGTGCCGGACGCGCACAAGTTAGACCGGGTTTCCTACGCCGAGATGGCGGAGATGGCGTGGCGCGGCGCGCGGGTCATGCACCCGCGCGCGATCGAGCTGGGCGCGCTCTATGGCGTCGAAATTGTCGTGCGTTCAAGCCTGAATGACCGGCCCGGAACGGTGATCAGCGATCGGCAAGTGGAGGAGAGGATGGAGCGAACCGGAACCTTGAGTGGGGTTGTGCATGACCTCGACGTGGCGCGCGTGACGGTCGCGGGCCTGCCGGCGGGTCCGGCGACGCTGGCGCGTGTCTTCGGCCCACTGGCCGGCGCGGAGATCAGCGTGGACGTGATCGCCGAGAGCACCGGGCCGGACGGCGCGATCGAACTCGGCTTCACAGTGAGTGAGGGCGAACTGGCGGCGGCGCTGCCGCTCGTCGAAGCGGCTATCGCGTCCGATGGCGGGCGCGTGGCGGCGCAGGGCGGACTGGCGAAGGTCTCGCTCGTCGGCACCGGGATGCTCAACCGGCCTGGCTACGTCGCGCGCCTCTTCGCCACGCTGGCCGAAGGCGGCATTGATTGCCTGATGGTCTCGACCTCGGAGATTCAGGTGACCTGCGTCGTGCCGCGTGACCAGGCCACGACAGCGGTGCGCCGCATCCACGACGCTTTCCGCCACGATTTCGTCGCCGCCCCCGGCGCGCGGCCCTCGCGGCGGCGGACTAACACAGGGTTGCAGGTTCGCACGTTGGCAAGTTTCAGGTTTCTCGTCCTGGCGGTTCACAGCAGTACGTGTCGCGGTTAGAGTAGGACCACGAAGGAGGCAGGCATGGATACCCGGTTCACTGGCTCGATCACGGCGCTCATTACCCCGTTCCGCGATGGCGCGGTTGACGAAGCGGCGCTGCGGCGCCTGGTGGAGTTTCAGATTCAAAACGGCACCGACGCGCTGGTGCCCTGCGGCACGACCGGCGAGTCGCCGACGCTGACGCCCGATGAGCACGAGCGCGTCATCGCGCTGACGGTGCAGGCCGCGCGCGACTACGCCGAGCGCACCGGCACGCCGCGCGTCGCGGTTATCGCGGGCGCCGGCTCGAACAGCACCGCCGAGGCGATCCACTACTCGCAGGCCGCCGAGCGCGACGGCGCG
>DASUBC010000726.1:0-4617 GCA_035763465.1 Thermomicrobiales bacterium | reverse complement strand
CAGGGCCGTGCCATCGGGCTGAATAGCGTGCCAGCTCCAGTACTCGCTGGCTGCCAGCACCTCGTCGCGGCCGTCGCCATTGACATCGGCCGCGCAGGCGGTCGTCGCGGCGTGAACCACCTCGTAGCGCCACAGCGGCTGCCCGCCGGCAGTGTACGCCTGGACGTGGCAGCTCTCCGTCGCGATCAGCACGGCGGGCGGCCCGGCCGGGTCGAGCTGGCCGGTGAAGGCCGCGCGCACCGTGGCCGGGTGCCCCATGTGCGGCGGGAACTCCTGCTGCCAGCGGGGCGTGCCAGCGGCATCGCGCAGTTCGACGACGCCCTCTGCCTGGCCCACGATGATCTCTGGCCGCCCATCGCCGTCAACGTCCCCACAGCCGAGCGCCGTGACGGCGGCCGGCGTGCGCTGTGCCCACAGGCGCTCGCCCGCCCGGTACGCGAGCAGCGTGCCGTCGCTGGTTCCGACCAGCACTTCGTCGCTGCCATCGTTGTCCAGGTCGGCCACGGCCACCGGCCCGCGCGCCAGTCCTTCGATACGCCACAACTCCCGCCCTTGCGCCGTTGCCGGCGTGCTGCTGGGTGCTTGTGGCGCGGTGGCGGTTGGCGCTGTCTCCTCGGCGGACTGCGCGGCCAGCGCCTGGTCGAGCGCGGCGAGCGTATCCCGCCAGCCGGCTTCGTCCGCGCTCGGGGCGTGGCTGGCGCGTTGTGCGGCCACCAGCGCGCCCTCTGATCGCTCCCAGGCGCCGGAGAAGTGGCCGGCGTCCGCGCCGGTCAGCCCAACAGCCACCAGATCGTCCTGGTCGGCATAGAGTAGGCGCGCGGCCAGGCCGGCCGGCGCGCCATTGAGGGCGAGTGACCGCCCGCCCAGCCACAGCCGGAAAGATCGCTCACCAACACGCCCCTGCACCCAGCCCTGCTCGTCGCGTCGCGCCGTCACCGCCCGATCGCCGTCGAGCAAGAAGTTGACGAGTACACATTCCTCGCCGGCCGCGAGCGACACGGTCACGCCCTGGCACAGCATCCGGACGTTTGGTCCCGCATAGGGATAGGTCGGCCAGGTGACGCGCACGTATGGTTCTTCGATCTCCTCGACGCTCCAATTCGCTGTAGGTGGCGGCGCGGCGACGATGTTCAGGCTCGCGGGCGCCATCGTGATGCGCCACGTTTGGTCATCCACCAGGGCGGTCGCGCCCACGGTGCGCCACAGGCAGCGCAGGTCGAATTCCCCCGCCTGGCGCGCGACGACGCGATCCACGACCACAAAGCCGAGCGCACGGACCCAGAGAATCGTGCGCGTCCAATCGCTGCCGCCCACATCCAGCACGGTGGATTCCGCCAGCGCGACCCGGCTGGCCGAGACGATGGTATCCAGCCGGGCGTAGGGTGGCAGCACACCGCTCTCGCCGTTGCGCGTCACGATCAGGGTGTTGTGGAAGTTGGCCGCTACCTTGTCGTAGTCGGCGTCCTCCAGCCAGATGCGCTCCTGGCTGGTGAACCGCACGATCGCGTTGGCGTCGCGGTGGCCGTGGCTGCCATTGGCGATGCCATCGAGCAGCAGATAGGGGTCGTCGGGATTAAAACTGTCGCGGAAGGCGACTTTGTCAAACCCCGCGCCGATCGGCAGCGGTCCGCCGCCGTGCGTCTGATAGTAGGCTGGATCGATCGGCAGCACTGTGACCTTCGCCGGCTGAATCCCTTGCTCCGCGCCAGAATTGGGCGGCAGGTCGAAGCGATAGCCGATCGGCTCGATCACCCACGGGCCATGCGGCGGGCGCACGGCCTCCTTGCGCTCGATCAGTTCACGATACCGCAGATCGCCCAGCACCCAGGTGGCGGGCCGCCAGAAGGCCAGCTCGCTGAACGAGCCGGTGTAACTGGCGTTATCGCCGTACGACACCTGATAGCCGAAGTTGTCCATGTTCGCCAGGCCCCGGTCGAGCAGCGCGCGACAGGCGCCGTCGGTGAAGAAGGACGGCACGGGGCGGACGAGCGCGTAGCGCAGCGTATGGGCGAAGGTCAGCCAGCCATAACTCTCGCAGTCCTCAGTCGCCTTCGCCGCCAGCAACTGCGGCGCGAAGCACTCGTCCGCCCGCGCCAGCCAGCGCGCCGCGTCTGGCAGGTGGTAGCACGCGCCGAAGGTCTGCGCGCCATAGAGTAAGCCTAGCGAGGCGAAGGTGAAGTGGTTCTGCCGGGTGAGGGTGTTGCCCTTTGGCCGGTGGTTCTCCCAGTGGACTTCGTTGTTTTTGAGATAGGCGACGAGATGCGAGGCGATGTGGCAGCGGTCCTCGTCGGTGAAGACCGGGGCATCGGAGATGGCGTGCCAGCCCTGCACCATCGGCACCGACTGGAAGTCGGCGTCGAAGCCCCACGGACCCCAGGCGTCTTCCTCCCAGTGGGCGACGGCCTCGACCATCTCCTGAAAGAGGTCCAGGTAGAGCTGGGCGAAGCGCTCGTCGGCGGTGAGCTGGTACATGAAGGCCGCGTGGCTGATGTACGGCGTCATCGCCCGGTGTGCGCGGGTCGCGTACGCCTGGCGAGCGCGCTCCCCCACCTGCTCGCAATAGGCGTCATCAGGCTCAAAGGTCGTCTGCGGATATGCGCTGACGAAGGACGGGCTGATGCGGGCTTCGTGCAGATACGGCACACTGACCGTGTCACCATCGCACACGAGCCGTGCGGCGAACGCCTCGGCCGCCGGCAGCAGCTCGTCATCGCTGCTGGCGCCCACGACGATCCGGTTCGCGCCATCGCCCCACGGGTCGCAGAGTGTCCGCAAATACTGTCCACCAGCGCCGGGGAAGTCGGCGTCCACCGGGCAGAGGTAGGCGCAATACAGCGCCGCGAGGTCTGGATTCGTCGAGAGATTGCCCAGCAGAATCTTGTGCCGCGCCGGCTGGCCGCCATTCTCCGCCACCGGCGGCGCGATTCGGTCGAGCGGCCGTTCGCCCGCGAAACTCACCGGGTACGTGCCGGCCGGCACGACCGCCACCTGGACCCCGCTGAGCGCCTGAATGTGCTGCTGGAGACTGTAAGCAGCCTCAAGTCCCCGCGCGCTGCGTGGACAAACAATCTCCACCGCCGCCCGGCCGTCGCTGACCAGCGGCGTCGTGTGCCGCAGCGTCCGGGGCGTCGCGATCACCAGCGACTCGGGGTCTTGCACTGTCGGCCAGGGCCGTCGCGTCAACGTCATGCTCGTGCGTCCTCCCTCGTGTAGCAGTCCGGAATAGGTGGTTCTCAGCCACCTTCCTTTCAGCAGTGCTGTGGACGCGGTGCCGTCGAGGGCAGCCGCCGACTAAAGTCGGCGCTACGGGCGGCTGCGCCGCCACGAAGTCCCTGCGGGACTGGGGCGGGCCGACCTGTATGGCTATTAGCCAGCCCCGGCGTAGTAGCGAACCCAGTCCCCTTACGGGGACTTCGTGGCCGCAGCCCCTAGCCCGGATTTCAATCCGGGGTGGCCTCGGCAGCACCGTGCCCGTGTCAAAACCTACCCCTGAAAGACTCTTTGCCTCTCTCCCATGCCACAGAAGAGGGGTGGTGTGCCCCGCAAGCGGGTGCCCCTGCTCGCCGGGGTGAGGGCCGGTCCTCACCCCAGCGTCACCTCGCGGCCGGTGCGTGACGACTCGAACGCGGCCAGGATGACTTCGGTGACATCGCGCCCCCACTGGCCGCTCACCTGCGGCATCGCGCCGGACCGCGCGGCGATGGCGAATGAGGCGAGCTGGCGCGTGAAGCCGTCCGGCGTCTTATTCATGACCGGCTCGTGATACGCGCGCTCATCGCCACCGGCGACCTGCAACTGCTGCTGTCCGACCAGATTGATCATCCCGCGCGTCAGCACGTAATTGCCATAGAAGGCGTTGACGCCGGCATAGAAGCCGGTCGCGATGACCGTCACAGCCAGACCGCCGTCGAATTGCAGCAGAATCGTCTCGTTGTCGTCGGCGGCGATGTCGTGCATCTTCGTGCCGACCTGCGCCTTCACTACGCGCGGCTTACCGCCCGCGAAGAACATTGCCCGGTCAAGCAGATGCACTGCATTCGACCACATCTGGCCGCCGCCCTTGTCCAGCCGCATGATCCAGGCCGGCTGCGACTCCGGCCGGCGCTGCCCATGCAACACTTCCAGGCCCGTGACAAGGCTGCCGAGCTCGCCGTTCGCGATCATGCGGTGAGCAGCCGCGCTCGCCGGGTGATAGTGATAGGTCAGGCCGACCTGCAAGGCGACGCCGCGCTGCCTGGACGCGGCGATCATCCGGTCGCATTCCTCCAGGGTCAGCGCCATCGGCTTCTCGACCAGCACATGCTTGCCCGCGTCGGCGGCGTCCACCGCCGCCTGGCAGTGCAGGAAATGCGGCAGGGCGACGACGACCGCATCAATATCGTCGCGCTTCAGCAGTTCCTGGTAGTCGCGATACGCCGTGGCGTGTGCTTTCGCCGCCAGCGCGTCCGCGCGCTCGCCGTCAAGATCGGCCACCGCGCGCAGGGTAACGTGCGGCAGCGCGGCGGCGGCGGCAACATGCTTATCGGAGACTCGCCCCGCGCCGATAATGCCGAGGCCAAATGGCGCGGCCACATCCTCGTGATTGCCTTCGCTCATTGTGCTCCCTTCGTATGAAGT
>DASUBC010000725.1:0-2068 GCA_035763465.1 Thermomicrobiales bacterium | reverse complement strand
TCCTCATTGCCGCGACAGATGACCGTGCCACGATACCCACCGCGCGACAATGTTGCAAGACGCCATGTAACTGTTCAGACTCGGTGACTTCCTGGTGGTGGCCCCGGACTGAAGTCCAGGCCTGAGCACCATCACGGGTGGCCGAAGTCCGCTTATATCTAGGCAAGGTGGTGGCATTCAGGCTGCGGCACCGCTGGTGTCGGCGGAGTCGAGCCTGCAAGTCCGAACGACCCGCGAGGTCGCCGCGCAGATCAGGCGCCGCCGGTGGCCGCCGCCCGAGCACGGACAGGATCGGCGACGCCTGAGTCGCCATGCATAAGCGGGTGCCACGCGGCGGCCGGCTCGGTGCGCGTACGAAAGGAGCCAACGATGCCTGCGGAGTCGGCCACCCTCTACGTTGGAATTGATGTCGCCGCCAAGGCTCTGGCCGTCGCCTTCGACAGCGCGGGCGCCGCCCAGACCTTCGCCAACACCGCCGCCGGCTGGCAGCAGTTGCGCGCGGCGCTGGTCGCACAGGGCGCGCGGCCAGAGGCGACCCTGCTGGTGATGGAGGCGACGGGAGCGTACTGGCAAGGCGCGGCCACGGCGCTGGTCGGGGCGGGTTGGACGGTCAGCGTCGTCTCGCCGGGCAGCGCCCGCCACTATGCCCAGGCCCGCCTGCGCCGCGCCAAGACCGACGCGGTGGATGCGGCGACGCTGGCCGCCTATGGGCGCGACTTGCGGCCTGCGCCCTGGTCCCCCGCCCCGGCCGACGTGCAGACGCTGCAACTGCTCATTCGCCAGCGCGACGACCTCATCGCCCTCCAGACCGAGACACGCAATCGCCAGCACGCGCTTGACCAGTTGCCCGCCGTGCCCGAGGTTGTGCGTGCCCCGCTGGCGGCGGTGCTGGCGGTGCTGCGCGAGCAGATTGCGGGCCTGGACGCCGCGATCCGCCAGCAGGCTGAGACGGCCGCCACGGTGGCAGCCGACATCGCCCGCTTGCGGACCATCGCGGGGGTCGGCCTGCTGACCGCTGCGGTCGTCGTCGTCGAGACCCGTCCGCTGCGCGACCGGGCCACGCCAGCGCAAGTGGTCGCCTATGCCGGCTTGGATCCTGCCCCCCACGAGTCGGGCAGCTCGGTGCGTGGGGCGGGGCACATCAGCAAGACCGGCAACGCCCGCTTGCGCCAAGCCTGTTACATGGCCGCCGTCAGCGCGGTGCGCTAGAACGCGCCGTTGCGCGCCTTCTACGAGCGCCTGGTGGCGCGCGGCAAGCGCAAGAAGGTGGCCCTCGTCGCCGCCGCCCGCAAACTGCTCGCCGTGATGGTGATCCTGCTCACGCATGGCCGCGACTTCGACCCCGACTGGGCGACGAACCACCCACCACGGGGACACTAAACACAGGATCTGCGCGGACTGTGATCCGCCAGCGAAGGGGATGCTGCCAGCCTCTCCAGCCGCCAGTCCGCGCAGCGGACTTCGGTCACACAGAGTGTGTCCCGGCCCGGATTTCAATCCGGGGCCACCACCCGCCAGGCTCCAACCATGTATTACTACCGCCGCCCCGCCGACTTGCCGAATCGCGCCGAACCGGCGATGCTACGCGCGGTGTTTTCCTGGCGGCGCACGCCACGACGGAGGATCAAGGATGGCGGCGGGCCTGATCACAGTGGGCGAGTTGCAGCAGTTCGTCGCGGAGGACGCGATTGACACGGTGATCAACGCGTTCTGCGATATGCAGGGGCGGCTGCTGGGCAAGCGCGTCACAGGCGAGTTCTTCGTCGAGGAATGCCTGGAGCACGGCACGCACTTCTGCGTCTACCTGCTCGGCACCGACATGGAGATGACGACGCCGGACGGCTACCACCTGATGAACTGGGCGACGGGCTACGGTGACTGGCAGGCCCGGCCCGACTGGACGACGCTGCGCGTCATCCCCTGGCTGGAGAAGACCGCGCTGGTGCTGGCCGACGTGGTCGAGGAGGAGACCGGCGCGCCGGTCGCGGTCGCGCCGCGCACAATCCTGAAGCGCCAGATTGAGCGCGCGGCGGCGCTGGGGCTGCGCGTCAAGCTGGCCTCGGAGCTG
>DASUBC010000724.1:0-7840 GCA_035763465.1 Thermomicrobiales bacterium | reverse complement strand
GGCGGGCAGCAGCGCGAAGGGCAGCGCAATCGTCAGGTAGCGCGGTCCCCAGCTGCCGTCGCCGTGCCAGAAGATGAGGCGGCTGTAAAAGGCCAGGTGGACGGCAAGCATCCCCAGGCAAACGAGCGCCTCGGCCAGGCGCCGCCGGGCGAACGCCCACCAGCCGGCGATTGCCAGCACGATTGGCGGCGCGTACCAGAGCAGTCCCTTGCCGCTGGAGATAGTTAGGCCGGTGAAGCCGGTGAAGAAATCACCGCCAAGTAAGTCGGTGATGGAGCCGCCGTAGCCGGTCTTCAGTGGCCCGCCATAGATACGTGTGTTGAAGATGGCGAATGGGACAGCCACCAGCGCCATCCCTACCCCCCAGACCAGCCCGCCACGCAGCACCCGCCCGCTGGCCGTCCGCCACGCCGCGCGCTCGGGCCAGGTGAGGCGTCCCAGGACGTAGAGCGCCAGAATCGGCACGGCGATCGCGGCCTGCGGCTTGACGACCAGCGCCGTGACCAGGGCGGCCCCCGCGCCGGCCAGCCAGCTGGGCGCGAGCGTTACTGGCTCTGCGCCGCGCCATGTACAGGCAAACGACAGGAGCAAGAGGAAGGCGGTCAGCGGTTCGGCGAAAAAGGTGCGCCCATGCGGCCAGGCCAGCGTTGCCAGCCCATAGATCGCCGCTAGCCCCAGCGCCGCGCCGCCGCGATAGCCGAGGCGGCGCGCCAGCCAGTAGAGCAGCGTGACCGTCGCGGCGGTGACGAAGGCGTTGAGGAGACTGACGAAGAACCGGGTGACGTAGCCTTGCGCGCCGTGCGGAAAGGCGGGCGCGATGGTGCGGCCAACCAGATAGAGCGGGACGGCCGCGAGCGCCTGCCCCGGCGTGTATTGCGCGTAATGCCCATTACCGATGACGCCCCACGCGCCGGGTGGGGGCGCGATAGTGTGGCGCTCGACCAGGCTTTCGGTCATCAGGTAGAGCGTTTCTTCGTCAACGGCGTAGAAGTGGCCGCTGGCAGTCAGCAGGTAGAAACCGGCGAACAGGAGAAAGAGCGCAAGGAACGGTCGCCAGGTTCGCGCGCCGCCGGCTGGACGGTGACGCTGGTCTATCTGCGCTGCGGGAGCTATCGCCGCCACTCTCGTTATCCTTCCGCCAGCTGCTCCGCACCCTGAAGTGTGCCGCTGATGCAACGTGCAGCCGCCGGACTGGTATCACCCTTCCTGCGGGGGCGTGAGCGTCACGTAGGAAGTGGAGGGTCGCAGCGCCGGCTGGAAGTCATACAGTTCCATCAGCGCATGGACGCCAGCCGGCAATTCGTCACTGACCGGCAGCCCGAGCCGCTGAGCTTCCTCGAAAAGGATCGGATAATGCGGCGTCCAGCCCTCGCCGGTGAGGATGGCGGCGACTTCGGGCGCGCGTTCTGCCTCCATCCCTCGCGCCTGGAGCAATTCGGCGATCAGCGCGCGGGTCTGCCCCAGCGCCTTGCGGGCCTGGTCGGCCAGGATCAGCGTGTGATCGTCTAGCGCCGTCCCCTGTTTCTCCTGATAGGCGGCCAGCACCGAGACAGCCGGATATGGCCCGACACGGGGCGCGATCGGTCCGAGCACGGCGTTGGGGTCCAGTACAATTTCGTCGGCCGCGAGCGCGATCAGCGTGCCGCCTTCGAGCGCGTAGTGCGGCACGAAGACCGTGACGCGCGCCGGGTGCCGAATCAGGGCGTGTGCGATCTGCTCGGCCGCGACGGAGAAGCCCGGCGGCACATGGAGAATCAGGTCGAGCGGCATCGTGCCTGGCGTGCGGGCGATCTCGCGGAGGACGGATTCGGACGAATCAATGACGTCCCGGTTGAACAGCGGAAAACTCAGGAACTGGTAGGTTTCGCGGCGCGCGATGAGCGCGATGGCCTGGGAATCACGCGCCCGCGCCAGCCGCTGCAAGCCGCCGGTGCGGCGCAGTTCGCGGTTACGGCGCTGAATGAATGGCGCGATCGCCACGATGAAGACAAAGACCCAGAAGAGATTGCCCAGCCAGTCGAGCCTCACCTCGCCCCATCCATCGCTAACGCCCGTAGGTTGATGTGCCGTTCCGTGCCAAAATGATCGCTCCGCCGCCAGACCAATCGCGCGCTGCGCCTGCCCCGCAGAGACCCCGCGAACGTTCGCGCTGAATTCCGCCCGTTGGGGGTGCATCTCCGGCCAACTTGCGGTATGCTGTAGCGCATAGACGGCACGCTCACGCTGTGGTGACTTGCTCGGGAGTGAAATGTACGCGCGATGGCTCGCGGTCAGACCAAAGCGCCGTGTAATGCTATCATTATGATCGCAGACTGTCACATGCATCGCACGATTTCGCGTACAAGGCGATTCCAGCGTGTTGTGGAGGCGAGCCGGCTTGGCGAGCGTTGTAGTCATAGTTGATGTATGGCGCGGATGAGCGAAGTGACGCGGGCAGCGGCGGCGCCGTTCGCGGTGCGCTGGTTCGCCTGGCGCGAGGTGCGCGCGGCGTTGGCCTATGGCCGGGCCGGGGGAATTGCGTTGCATCGCTTCCGGCACGACCTGCGGCCATTCGGTCTGAGCGCCGCTGAGCCGGCCTGTCACATGCTGTCGGCTGACCGGATGCTGCTGATCACCTTTGCCGCGCGTTTTGGTCTACGAGCGGCCTGGATCGAACCGCCCCGGCCCCGCCGGCCAGATATCTGGCACTTCGATGTCTTTGGCGCGGTCTTGCAGTACCTGGAAGCGGCGTACCCTCCGCCACCACTCGCCACGGCGACGGAGGAGCAGAATGGAGGAGAATCGGGGGAACGCCTCTTGCGTGACGCCCGCTACAATGCGGAAGGATGTGGTGGATGAGGGTAGCCCGAGCCACGCGGGACGGACTTCGCGTGGAACGCCCTGGACGGGGACAGGCGTAATCGGACGGAGGTAGACGGGATGAATATGGACACAGGCGGCTTCGGGGGCGACGACCGGCAGCGGTACCTGATCCCAGCGGCGATTGGCGGCGCGGCGCTCCTGCTGGTGTTGCTGCTGGTGGGCATTGGGGCGTTCATTCGCGGCCGGAGCGGCGGCTCCGCCACCGCCACGCCAACCCATACGGCGGCGACACGCGTGATTCTCGGCGGCACGCCCAGCACGACGATTGGTGGTGGGATCACTGGTATCCCCACGCGCGCGACGCCATCGAGCACCGCCGGCAGCACCCTGCCGGGTGGCGTCACGGGTCAGCCGACCGCTAGCCCGACCAAACCGGCAGCCGCGAACAACCAGGTCTGGGTCGTCTCCGGCACGAATGGCGATGGCCTGACGTTGCGGCGCACCGCTTCGACGACCGGCGAGGCGCTCACCGTCTATCCGGAAGGGGAACGCCTCCAGCAAATCGGCCCCGACCAGCAAGGTGACGGCGTGACCTGGCACAACGTGCGCGGTCCAGATGGTCAGGAGGGCTTCGTCTCGGGAGACTACACCACGCCAGCGCAGTAACCTTTGCTCTATCACCGGCACAAGAGGAAGCAGCCAGGGCGCGAACCAGTTCTCGCTGGTTCGCGCCCTGGTTGCTTTGTTCCTACGCCGCGTCGGACGTTGCTGGCGTCTCCGGCGCGATCATCACCGCCTGGCGCTGGCCGCCACGCAGCAGTTGCGCCGTGATAACCGCTGACTCCTGGGCTTCCGCCAGCGCCCAGGCCAGGTCCCCTGGTTCCTCAATGGGATGATCGTCAAGCGCCAGGATGATGTCGCCTGGCAGCAACCCCGCCCGTTCGGCCGGACTACCGGCAGTGACATCTACCAGCATCAGCGCCGTCTCTTGCCGCAACCCGTACCGGGCGATCAGCGCCACCGGTAGCTGTACCGGCGCTAAACGCACACCCAGCACGCGCCGGGCATGGCCGCCCAAGAGCCGAACCACCGTCGCGCTTGGTACTGCCAGAGCGGTACGTGGTCCCAACACCATCGCGTTGATGCCGATGACCTCGCCGCGCGCGTTGACCAGCGGGCCGCCCGAGTTGCCGGGCCGCAATTCGATATCGGCCAGCAGCGCCTCCTGAAAATGCCGTCCGCTGTGGCCTTCGATTGGCCCCACGCCGCTGAAGATGCCGAGCGTCACCGCGCCCGGCACGCCGAGCGGGTGCCCGACCGCCAGCACTACTTCGCCGACGCGCAACGCGCCCGAATCACCGACCGGCAGCGCCGGCAGACCTGTCGCTTCGACGCGAATGACCGCCAGGTCGCGTTCGGGCAGGTTCGCGACGGCCCGGCCTGCCAACTGCCGACCATCGGCGAGTGTCACGCTCGCGCCCTCACCTGGCACGACGTGATAGTTAGTCACGATCAGCCCATCCTGGTCCCAGATCGTGCCGGACCCCGAACCGCGCCCATTGCTGATTCGCACGACACCGGCGCGCACCCGCTCGGCCAGCGTACTGATCTCTCCCGCGAGCGCGTCACCCACCGCGTGCGCCAATTCTGCCACCATTGTCTTGCTCCTTAATATCCCTCACCCCCAACCCCCTCTCCCGTGCCACGGCAGAGGGGGAGCAGCCGACCTCCTTATCGTGTTTCCCCTCTCCCGCATGGCGGGAGAGGGGATACGAGCGGAGCGAGCGGGGGGTGAGGGCCGTACCCTGCTCAGGCCGGCTGCTCGCCCGGGGTAATTGTCCGGTCTTGCGCCTGCCCGCCACGCAGCACCCGCACGGTGAGCGCCTGGCCCACCTGCTCGGTGCCGAGCGCGCCACGCAGATCGTCGAGGCCCTGCACTGGCTGGCCGTTGATGCCGACGATAATGTCGCCAATCGTCAGCCCGCCGCGCGCGGCCGGTCCATCGTCCTCGACCGTGACCAGCAGCAAGCCATGCTCCTGGTTCGTCGCCGCTTTCAGCGCGCTGGGGAGGGCGACCGGCTGCGCGCCGACGCCGAGATAACCCCGGCGCACACGGCCGTGCGTGCCGATCGCGGCGACCAGGCGATCAACCTCGTCGCTGGGGATCGCCAGCGTCATGCCGCGCCCCAGGTGGGATGAGAGAAGGCCGAGCACGCGGCCCGAAGCGTCAATCAGCGGGCCGCCGGAGTAGCCGGGGAACATCGGCGCGTCGCTGCTGATCAGCCGGGTGAAGCGCCGGCCGCGTCCGCCTTCCCAGGGACCACCGAAAGCGCTGACGACGCCGAGCGTGGCCGAGAGTTCACCCGCCCGGCCCAGCGCCAGCACCAGGCCGCCTACTTTGGTCTGCGCCTCGGTCGCGTGAGTCGCCGCCGTGAGCGCGGCCCCCTCGACTTTCAGCACCGCCAGGTCGCTGGCTGGATCGCGCCCCGCCAGTTTCGCCGGCAACTCCTGCCCATCGGCCGTCACGACGGTAATCTCCTCGTCGCGCTCGACGATGTGATTCGCGCTGACGATCGTCGCGCCCCCGTCGTCTGCCGTCCAGACGATGCCGGTGCCTGGCAAGCGCCGCCGCGCGTTGACGCGCACGACCGACTTGCCCGCCGTCGCGACCGCGCCCGCCAGTTCATCGGAGAATCGCTGTAACAGGCCGCCTTCGATTTCCGTTCCACTCATCGCAATCATTCCTCCATACATCGTGCGCTCGCCGTCCCGCGCCAATGCGGGTATGGTCTAAGCGTACGCCGCCGTGCCTGGGGGAACACCGCCGGAATGAACAGAACGTGTCGCGCGGGATGGGTAGGCAGCCAGCCTACCCGGTTGGGCAGGGCCGCGCCGCGCACGCGTTCTCAGGCCGCCGACGGTCGTTTGCGGCTGCGTTGTTTACGGCGCGCTGTGCTGTGTGGATGCGCGGCCAGGCTAGTCCAACCCGTATCGAGGGCTAACCCGCCGAGCAGGGCCAGGAAGGGCGTATAGGGTATGAATTGCCAGGCATCGAGACTGCGGTGCAGGAGCACGAGCAGCAGCCCCGGCACGAGCGCGGCCAGCACGAGCCAATCGCCACGCTGCCGGCGCAGCAGCGCGATGAGCGCGCCGACGCTGCCGAGCAGCGCGAGCAATGGCTCGGCGCGGCTGAACAGGAGCGCCCCATCCGGCACATGCCGGACGAGCAGCGCCAGCGTGCCGGGCGTGACGCGCAGGTCATAGCCACGCGCGGTGCTCGCGCTTGCATCGAGCATCGCTGGCAGCGCCGCCAGTGCATATGGCGCCGCGACCAGGAAGCCGACAACACCAGCCGTCAGTAACAAGCCCACAATCGCCACCCGCATTCGTCCGCCCCACCAGAGCGCGAGCACGAGCGGCGCCACCAGCAACAGAAGCGCTGGACGAATACCGGTTGCCAGGCCGAGAAGAAATGCAGCCACGAGGCAATGCGGAATGTGGACTGGGAACCCGCGTGCGGGTGGCGATTGTGGATTCTGCCTCGATAAGGCAGTGCCTTCCTCAAATAGCCAATGCCTTGACCCCCACCAATTCGCAATCCGCAATCCACAATCCACAATTCCCCAGAGGGCGAGCATAGCCGCCAGCGCCGCCAGCGCGCTCTCGTCCGCGATATGTGCGGCGCGCCAGGCGAGGGGACTGCACGCCAGCAGCGCCGCAGCGAGAAGACCGGCGCGGGGATTGCCGAGACGGCGCCCCGTCGCGTAGACGAGCGCGATCGTCAGCAGGCCGAGCAGCGCATTGAGCAGGTGTGCCGGCGTGGCGAGGTCGGCGGGCTGCATGGCGGAGACGTCGTGCCAGCGGTCGTTCGATGCGCCGAGCAGGAACGCTGCCGCGCCGCTCGCGGTCTGGAGGTAGAGCAGGGCGCTGGGTCGCGCGAACGTGACCGGCCGGAACTGGCCGGTCGTCACCATGCGGCGCGCTTCGCCGAGCGCCTCCTGCTCCGCCGCCAGCGCCATTGGTGGCGGCGCGGCGCCTGGCAGCGCCACCAGGCGCGGCACAGCGGCGATGAGCACGATCACAATAAGCAGCGCACCGCTGGGCGCCACATGCACCACCGCCCACCAGCGCGCCAGGTAGCCAGCGCGCCACAACCAGATCACAAGCAACAGCGCGGCGAGCGCCGCCCAACCGCCCAGCGCCGCCCACTGCCCACCCGGCAGCCAGCCCAGTTCACCCCGTCCCAGCCAGAGCAGATACAGCACGAGCGCCGCGCTGACAAAGGCCACACGCGCAACCCCGAACGTCGAAGCGCCACGCTGGCCAACGACTCCGGCGCCCGCCTCGCCCCCCGTTAATTCCGCCTTCTGCGTTCCGCGCTCGGCGTTCATTTGACCTCGATGGTGGCGAGTGGGAGTTCGGCGTTGGGCAGTGGCGCGTCGCCGGGCGCGGCGCGCGCCGCGAGCCGGGACTGGCCGGGCGGGTACAGGCCGATCACGACCGTGTACTGGCCGGGCGGCAGGGTCGCGGGCAGGGCCAGGTTTGCGCTATCGAGCACCGCTTGTCCAGCGGGCCAGCGGTCGGTGGGGTAGGTGTTGTTCTGCGGGCGCGCGTCGCGCTGGGCGACGGTGCGCCCGCTCGCGTCGCGCAGGTGAATGAAGACCTGGTAATCACCGCTCGGCGCGCGGAGTGGCTGCCAGAGCAGCGTCAGGCCGAGCCAGTCGCCTGGCCGGAAGCCGCGCGGCGTGCCCCCAGATTCGGGGAAGTACAGGTCGTCAAGCCTGGTGGCTGGTCCGAGGTTGTAGCCCGCCAGCGCGATCTCATCTGTGCCGAAATGCGCGGTGCTCGAATATTGCATTGCCGGCGCGCCCGGCCCCGTGTCGAACAGGGCGAGCGCCGGACCGATGCCGCCCGGTAGGTCGCGCACGAGCGTGAAGCGCGCCAGCGCCTCCTGAAACCAGGCGGCGGCGTCTGGTCGCAGGTCGGGACTGTGTAGCGCAGGGTCGTACTTGCCCCGGTCGAGCAGGAGATACCTGAA
>DASUBC010000723.1:0-2607 GCA_035763465.1 Thermomicrobiales bacterium | reverse complement strand
CCTACGTCTCGATCGGCCCGCGCGCGTCCAGGTAGCGAACGACCGCTTCGGTCATTTCCAGGCAGAGGCGGCGGCCAGCGTCGCTCTGTCCGGCCAGCCGGCGCAGCAAATCGGCCAGGCGCTGCAAATCCCGGTACGCGGCGGTCTGTTCGGTGCGTTGCGTGAAGCCGGCGAGGTCGTTCGTCAGCGCAGCGCCGGCGGCGAGGCCGTGGAGCGTCTGGCGCACGAGGGCCGTTAGCTGACGCACCATACCAGACTGCGCGATCGCAACGGCGGCCTGCTGCGCGAATAGGCCAAGCGTGGTCATGTCGTCCGCATTGAACGTGACCCCGCCGGCTTTATCGAGCAGTTGCAGCACGCCGATCGTCTCGTCGCCGAGCAGCAAGGGTAGCGCCAGCATCGTATGTGGCTCGTACCCGGTGGTGCGGGCGATCTCCCGCGCCCAGCGTTCGTCCTGCTGCACATCGGCGACAGCGATCGCCTGGCCAGTCGCGGCAACCCAGCCGGCGATGCCCTGACCGAGCGGGATACGCTGTCCACGCAGCGGTGTGGCTCGCTCGCCAAGCGCGACCTCGAAGATCAGTTCGTCGGTCTCTTCGTCAAGGAGATAGAGCGAGCCGGCCCGCGCGCGCAGGACGTGCATCGCCGTCTGGACAATCTGCTCCAGCAGCGCGCCTTGCTCTGCCGGCGCGGTGAGCGTGGCGAGTGCGCCCACGGCCGTCAGGCGCGACCGCAGTTCATCGGCCAGGCGCTCATCGCCAAGCCGCGTCCGCAGCCGCGCGACCTCCTGCTCCAGCGCCGCGATGCGTGAGCGCTCCGCCGCGCCGGCGTCCGCCGGTCCCTCCATGGGTTCTCCCAAAGACGACGTTGCAGATTAGCAGGTTCCAGGTTCTCGGTCGGCACAGGCCGTGGCAGACGACCACCGCATGTGCCTACCCCGAACCTGGAACCTGCTAACCTGCTAACCTGCAACCCGCTTACTTCTTCAATAGCAGGAACGCGACGACGGCCAGTGCGACGATAATCAGCAGGATCAGCACCACCAGCCCGATAATCAAGCCCGTAGGCGCGCCCTTCTTCGCGGGCGCGGGTGGCGGCGCCAGCATCGGCTGGGCCGCGCCCGGCGCCGGCATTGGCGTTGGCGCCGACATGGCCGCCGGACCCGGCGGGGGAGCGAAGTTCGCCTGTGGCGGCCCGCTCGCCGCTGGCCCCGGCGGCGGCGCGAAACTCGGGGGCGCATTGAACTGCGGCGCGTTCCCCGGTGGCGCGATCGACGGCAGATTCGGCGCACCGGAGTAGGCGGGCGGCGGCGCCTGTTGCGACGACCCCGGCGGCGTGAGCGGCGGGAGTTGCGGGCCACCCTTGCCCTGCGGCGCGGCGCCGGCCCCCTGGAACGTACCCGGCAACGGCGGCAGCTGCGGCGGCGGTGTGGATGCCGGCGGCGGAGCGTAGGAGCTGCCGGCCGGTGGGCCGGCAGTATTGGCTGGCGGTGGGGTAAAGCGGCCGGCCGGCGGGGCGGTGCTACTCATCGGCGGCGGCGATTCTTCATCTCTGGTTTGGTGTACTTCGCCGATTGGCCCGACGAAGCTGGTATCGCCAGCGGCCTGGTACGACTGCGCGGCGCGCTGCGCGGCCGGCGTCTCGCTGGCTGCCGGCGGCTGGTAACGGGGGAAATCGTCGCGCGAGAAACTGACTGTATGGTCGCCGGCCGCCTGATCCAATTGCTCGCGCGAGAACGTCACCGTCTTGCTCTCTTCCGGCGCTAGCTGCACGGTGAAGAGCGCGCTGCCGCCGATCCCGACCCGGTCGCCGTCGTGCAGGCGATATTCGCCCGTAATCGGCTGGCCGTTGACCGTCACCCCGCTGGTGCTGTTGTTGTCCACCAGGATGAAGTCATCGCCTTCGCGCCGGATCATTGCGTGCTTCCGCGAGACGGTCGGATCCTTGATCACGACGTTATTCTCATCGCGCCGGCCAATTGTCACCACCGGCGCGTCGAGCGCGTACTCGCGGCCGAGTACCGGCCCGCCACTTCCGATCAATGCCGCGCGCATCCTGCTGTTCCCTTTCCGTTGCGACCCGCTTCACGCCAGCCCACGCGCGGCGCGAGTCATGCACAATCAGCCACCTGCTGCGATTACGCCCCCAATTATACGAGCGTGGGCAAGGGGAGTATAGTGCAGGCGGTCAATGAGCGTGGGATAGCACAATGCGTGCCTACCGGTGCGCCCTCCACTGGCGAGGACGCGTCTTCGAGAACGGGTACGTCGCGGTCTACCGCGACTATCAGCTGGCCGAATTACGCGGCACGGACGCCACCGGACGCCAATTTGCCGCCCGGCGCTGCGGTGAAATGGTGTACCCTGACGAGGCCATCGCGGCGGCGTTAACTGCCAGTGCCACTGATCCGGCATCTAAGGTAGCTGACGCGGCACGGGCGGCGCTCACTCAGCGGCGCAGGCTGGGCTATGACGACCATGCAGACAGGAGGAGAACGTATTGTGACTGAACCGCGCCCCAACATCCTGTTCATCATGTCCGACGACCACGCGGCCCACGCGATGAGTTGCTACGGCAGCCGCATCAATACGACGCCGCAGATTGACC